>QMLA01000001.1 GCA_003646585.1 Deltaproteobacteria bacterium
CAACTTCGAAACCACCGTGATCTTCACCGCTGGCATTGCGGTGATCATGCTCCTTGGAGGCCTCGGGGTTGGGAGAACGCTGGGAAGATCTGATAATTGAGACGATCTCGCGGATCCTCATACCCTTCCTGCAGCTTTACTCCCTTTATGTGTTGGCCCACGGCCATTCGAGCCCGGGAGGGGGATTTCAGGGGGGCTGCATCTTTTCGGGTTCCCTGATCCTCATGATGATCGTCTTTGGGCGCGAGGAACTGAGGAGGCGCCTCCCCGACAGACCCCTCTTTTTGCTCTGTGCCTTGGGGGTAGGGATCTTCTTCGCGGGCACTGGAGCCCTGTGCATGGCCTTCGGGGGCGAATTCCTCAACTACGGATTCCTCGACGCGATCCTTCCTCGCGGTCCTGTGATGGCCCGTTATTATGGCATGGCCATCGTCGAGACCGGGGTCCAGATCACGGTGATGGCCGTGATGGTCTCGATCTTTTTGAAACTGCTAGTGGGGGAGGAGGGTTGTTCCAGCAATTGCTGAGCCACTATAACTACTGGTTCTACGCCCTTATGCTGGTCCTTGGCCTCTACGGGATGATCTCCAAGGGAAACCTGGTAAAGAAGCTTGTGGCCATGAACATCTTCCAATGGGCTATAATCTTCTTCTTCCTCTCCATAGGGGCCAAGCGCGGAGGGGACATCCCGATCCTGCCCGAACACGGCCATATGGAGGTCACGGCGAGGGCCTCCGAATTCGTCAATCCCCTGCCCCATGTCCTCATGCTCACGGCCATCGTGGTTGGCGTGGCCACAACGGGCATAGCCCTCGCCCTCATCCTGCGAATCTATCGCAGGTGGGGGTCCCTGGAGGAGGACGAGATCATCGGGAGACTGAAGGAAAATGGGTGAGCAACTCCCGGCCCTGATCGTGGCAACTCCCCTGCTCTTCTCCTTTGCCATTTATCTGGCGGGCCTCTGGAGGAGACGCCTCTGTTATCCGCTGTTTCTGACCTCTCTGGCATTAAGTGCCATCTTCTCCCTCTGGCTCTTCTTCAGGGTGATGATCTTTGGCCCCATCAGTTATCCGATAGGGGGATGGGAACCCCCTTGGGGTATCGAATACAGGGTGGATCACCTCTCGGCCTTGATCATCGCTTCGGTGGCGACGGTGGCCCTCCTGGTGGGTCTCTCCTTCAGAGGGAGGGTGGAGGGGGAGACTGAGCCCTCCAGGTGGTCCCAGATCTACGCCCTTTTCTCCTTACAGCTTTGCGGATTGCTGGGCATGACGGTCACAGGCGATGTATTCAACCTCTACGTGCTTTTGGAAATCGCTTCCTTTTCGGCATATGCCATCATCGCCATGGGAGAAAGGGGGGCTGAGTTCTTCGCCTTCCGGTACCTCATCTTCGGGACAATAGGGGCCTGTTGCTACCTGCTGGGAGTGGGACACCTCTATATTCTCACCGGATCCCTCAACATGGCCGACCTCTCGAGGTTGCTTCCTCCACTTTATCCCTCACGGGCCCTCCTGGTCGGTTTTGCCCTGTTGGTGCTGGGGATTGGGATCAAGATGGCCGCTTTTCCCTTACACACCTGGCTTCCCGATGCCTACACCGAAGCTCCTTCTTCAGCAAGTGCCTTCCTGGCCCCCCTCTCCACAAAGGTCGCATCCTACGTGTTCCTCAGGATCCTCACGGGGATCTTCAGTCCCCATTTCTCCCTCACATCCCTCGGTGATGCCATGGGATGGGTGGCCCTCGCAGGGGCCATCTTCGCCTCGCTCATGGCCCTAGCCCAGCAACGGCTCCGGAGGGTGCTGTGTTACCTCATAGTTTCCGAAATCTCCTTTCTCCTCATGGGTGTGGCCTCAAGGACCGCCGATGGCCTAAGGGGAGCGGTGCTCCATTTGGTGAACGATATGTTCATGATGGGCTGTCTTTTTACGGGAGCTTGTGCAATTCTTCACCAGCTGGGAAGGGAAGAACTTGTAGCCCTCAAAGGGCTTTGCCGCAAGATGCCCCTTACATCTGCGGCCCTGCTCCTCGGCGGGCTTTCGATAATAGGAACTCCTCCTCTTTGCGGATTCTTCAGCAAGTGGTACCTGGTCCTGGGGGCGATCGAGGCGAGGATGTGGCACATCGTCATCGGACTGCTTGTGGGAAGCCTCCTCAACACCATCGTGATCTTCAGGATCCTGGAGAAGGTTTACCTTGGCGCTGGGCACCAGCACGGGAGGTTGTATTGGGATGGCTTGCCGAAGGGGATGGTTATGGGGCTTGTGATCTTTTCGCTCTCGCTTATCCTTTTGGGCGTCTTCGCCTCGGAAATAGTGGCAAAGGCGATAGATCCCTGGATACCCCTTTGAGGAGCCTTTGATGGTCCGTGAATCCCTGCTTCCCCTCTTCGAGGTCCTCCTTCCCCTCTCAGGGGCTATGGGAATCCTCATATTCGGCGAGAGATGGAGGAACCTGCGGGAGGCAACCACCATCGCTGCCTCTATCCTCACGTTTCTAGGGGCCTTGATGATGCTTGAACCCGTAATGGAGGGAATAAACCTCAGGAGCGAGATCTTCGTGGCCCTGCCCGGCATAAGCTTCCTGCTCAAGGTCGACATGATGGGGATGGTATTCCTGCTGCTCACTTCGAGCCTCTGGGTGGTCATCTCGATCTACTCCATCGGTCACATGAGGTCCCTTTGCGAACACGCCCAAACCAGGTTCTACCTCTGCTTCGCCATGGCCATCTTTGGGGCCGTGGGGGTAGCCTTATCGGGGAACCTGCTCAGCCTTTTTGTCTTTTACGAGATCCTCACGGTTTCGACCTTCCCCTTGGTCGCCCATCACGAGGATGAAGAGGCCATCCTGGCGGGGAGGAAATATCTGGCTTATTTGCTCGGCGGTGCCTCCCTGGCCTTTTTTGCCATCCTTTACGGCTGGGAGTCCTTCGGGCGGATGGAGTTTGCCCCTTCGGGTTTCATACCCCTTGGATCCCCCAAGGGGGTGCTTCTGGTTCTGCTTTTGGCCTTCATCCTGGGGTTTGGCTCCAAGGCCGCCTTGATGCCCCTGCACGAATGGCTGCCCTCTGCCATGGTCGCTCCTACCCCTGTTAGTGCGCTGTTACATGCTGTGGCTGTGGTGAAAGCAGGGGTGTTCACCTGCCTGAGGGTTCTGCTTTTCGTCTTTGGACCAGAGGTCCTCTCCTCGATGGGAGTATCGCTGGGATTCGGGATCTTTGTGGCCTTCACCGTGATAGTGGCAAACCTCTTGGCCCTGAGGGAGGATCATTTGAAGAGGCGACTGGCTTTCTCCACCATCAACAACCTCTCGGTCATCCTGTTGGGAGGGTTTCTGCTTTCTGAAAGTGGCATACGGGGGGCGGTCCTTCACATCCCCTTTCACGGTTTGATGAAGATCACGCTGTTCATGTGTGCGGGGACCATTTACGTTCAAACGGGAAAGGAGTACGTAAGCGAACTGGACGGCATAGGGCATCGAATGCCCTTGACCATGGGGGCCTTTGCCCTCTGCGCACTGGGCCTGTGCGGAATACCTCCCATATGCGGTTTTCTGAGCAAGTGGTTCCTGTGTCTTGGGGCCCTTGAAGTTAAGCAATGGGTCTTCCTGATGGTATTCCTCCTGAGTTCCTTCCTTGATGCGGCTTACTTCCTTCCCATCGTCTATAGGGCTTTTTTCTGTCCCGGGAAGGACCTCGGAGGGATCCGGGAGGCCCCTCCGATCATGGCCTTACCCCTTGTGGCCACAGCCATAGGATCCGTCCTCCTTGGCATCTTTCCCAACCTGCTGTTTCACTTCTGGGACCTCGCCCAAGGGGTGGCGATGCTGGTGATGGGAGGTGGGATGTGAGGGTGATCCTTCTGATCTTGGTCTTCGTCTTTGGCCTCATGGGGATGCTTGCTCCCCATGGGCATCCCGAATTTTCCTGGCAAAAGCTCCCCATCTTCGATCTGGTGTTTGGCCTTCTGGGCTGTGCGCTGCTGATCCTCTTCTCGGAGGCATTGGGGAAGTACTTTCTCTTCCGCAGGGAGGACTACTATGACGAACCTTAGTGTGCCTCCCGCCTTCTGGTTCTTCGCCGGTGCGGTGGCGATGCTTGTTATGCCCAAGAGGGGGCGGCCCCTCCTGAGGTTGGCCATTCCCCCTCTGGCCCTCCTGTCCCTCATGGGACTTCCCGAGGGCAGGCATTTGCAGTTTGAGCTCCTCGGCTTTGAGCTCTGTCTGGGGCAGGTCGATAAACTCAGCGCCGTTTTCGGATACGTCTTCATCATCATCGCTTTCGCGGGCCTGCTTTACAGCCTTCATGTGAGGGATGATTCGGAACATTTCTGGGCCATGCTCTATGCCGGATCCGCCATAGGCGCGGTTTTCTCAGGGGACCTCATATCCTTTTACCTCTTCTGGGAGCTCATGGCCATCTCCTCGGTCTTTCTGATTTGGTCCCACAGGACCCCTCAGGCCATAGCCGCGGGGTTCAGGTATCTGCTGGTCCACCTGTTTGGAGGGGCACTTCTTTTGGCCGGAATCCTCCTCTGGGTACACCAGAAGGGGACCATTGAGTTCTCCGGACCCCTGGGGGGTGGTGGAGCGAGGTGGTTGATCCTTGTGAGCTTCATGCTGAATGCGGCTGTGCCACCCCTTCATCCCTGGCTTCCCGACGCATACCCTGAAGCAAGTCCCACAGGGGCCATCTACCTCACCGCCTACACCACAAAGGCCAGCGTTTACGCCCTCTTGAGGGCCTTCCCGGGAGAGGGGATCCTGATGTGGCTTGGAGCGATCATGGCCCTCTATGGGGTAATCTGGGCGATCCTTCAGAACGACATAAGGCGCCTGTTGGCCTATCACATAGTAAGCCAGGTGGGATACATGGTCTGCGGGGTTGGCATAGGGACGGCGCTGTCCATGAGTGGATCGGCTGCCCATGCCTTCACCCACATCCTCTATAAGGCCCTCCTGTTCATGGGAACGGGTGCCCTCATCCATGCTACAGGCATGCGGAAGATGACCCAATTTCAGGGAAGGGGACTCTTCAGGCTGTTACCGGAGGCCTTCCTCTTTTACATGATCGGGGCCTTCTCCATCTCCTCGGTTCCCCTCTTCAGCGGTTACATCAGCAAACCGATGATCCTTGAGGCTGCCCTCCATGAGGACCAAGAGGTGGTCTATTTCCTGCTGCACCTCGCTTCCATCGGCACCTGGCTGTGTACGGCCTTCAAGCTCCCTTACTATACCTGGTTTGGCGAAAAAACCCCCAGAGGAACCCTGCGAATCGATCCCCTTCCCCTCAGCATGAAACTCGGCATGGCCTTTCTGAGCTCCCTCTGCGTGCTGCTGGGGATCTACCCCTCCCTGCTTTACAGGCTCCTCCCCTACCCCTTTGAGTTTTCCCCATACAGCGCCAGACACCTAATCGATACCCTGCAGATGCTTTCGGCCTCAGCCCTATCGGTATGGCTGCTCCTTGGAATCCTCAAACCCCATGAGGGGATCACCCTGGACACGGATTGGCTCTACCGCAAAGGAGCGAGGGAATTCGTGGCCTTCTGCGGATGGCTCTACGATCTGAGGCACCAAATCCAGGGCAGGATGAGGACCCTTGTTAAGGCCCTAGTGCTTCTGAGCTCGAATCCCCTTGAGATCCCAAGGCTCCTTAAGGGGGTAGCCCCGAGACCCTATGACCCGGACCGCCATAGATTACCGGTCGGAATTGGGGTCCTGCTTTCTGTGCTCTCCTTCTTTTTGCTTTCTTTGGTCCTCTTCCTCTGAACTCAGATCCGCCTGCTCATGCAGTATTCCCTTAAGCGATTCAACCCCGTGAAGAATTCCCTCATCATCCCGCTGACCACGTACATCCCCCTTCGGGTGACCCTGAAGCCCCCTTGGGTGGCCTCAATTGTCCCGAGAAGCCTCAACACCAGCAGTTCGATCCCGAGCTCCTCTTCGGGATCCCTCCCAAAGAGCTCCCTGTGGACTTCCCTCCTCAGGCTCATGCCGAAAAACTGCGTCAAAAGGTGGTAATGTAAAAGCTCCTTGCGGGTGAGTCTTTTGGACATGGCTATGGGGAATTGCCCCGAGTTGACCCTCTGCAAATAATTGGTCAAATCGAAGTAATTCGCGTAAAACACCCCTCCATAAAGTCCAACGGAACCGCTCCCTATGGCAATGTATTCCGGATACTCGATTATGTACTCGTCGATCATGTGATCCCCGCGGGAAAAGCACCATACCGTTGAAGGGACATAACCATCCTGCATCATCTCATCGAGGATCATGCGGTAGAAGACCCTCTCTCTGCCGTGGTCTATCTTGGAGAAGCGCCGCTCTATGGCCTTATGCTTGCGAGGGGCAGGCATGAGGGGATAGAAGGTCACCTGGTCCACTCCGAGCTCCTTCACAATGCGGATGTCCTCCTTGAGGTCCTCGGGCTTTTGGGTTGGGAAATTGTAGAGGAGATCTATGTTGAAGGTGTCAAAGACCCCCTGGGCGAGCTTTATCTTCTCAATGGCCTCAAGCCCGTTGTGCGAAAACCGCCCCATCGCCCTCAGCATCCTGTCGTCGAAGCTCTGGACACCCATGGATAGCCTTCTCACCCCAAGGTCCTTCAACAACCTCACGTTCTCAGGGGTGATGTCCCTCGGGTTGGTCTCAAGGGATATCTCATCGATGGGTTGTCTGAGTCTCAGGTATTCCAAAAAAGAGCTGAGTTCATCCATCATGACCGTAGGGGTTCCTCCTCCCAGGTAAACGCTTCTGAAGGAAAACCCCCTGTCGATGTAAAGATCCAGTTCCTTCCTCAGTCCCTTGAAGTACTCCCTGGCGAGTTCCTCATCCAGGGGATAACGGTTAAAGGAACAGTAGGCGCAGAGTTGCCTGCAGAAAGGGATATGCACATAAAGGGCTACCTTCTTACCAAGAGGCCCCTTGGAAAGGAATCCCCTTTCAATGCCCCTCTTCAACTCCAGGAACTTCCTCCCCTCTAACCTCACGAATCGAATGAGCATTGCCTCGCCCAAACTTCGGAGGGCTTCCCTCATAACCCCACCTCTTCCCTTCTGGGATAACGGCCACATCCCTTTTCGCCCTCGGGACAGTAACCCAGGGCCTCGCACTTGGGACCCGCCTTCCGGAAGACGCAGGGAAGGACCCGCCTGCAGATCTCGAGCATCTTCCAGGCCAGCGCCCTTATCTCCCATTGAGCCCTTGAGCAACAGCGCTGCCCGAAAAAGTGTAGGAGCTCCCTGCAGTTCATGGTCACCACGATTTTGGTCTCAACGGCCTGGGGAAGGAGGAACCGGACGTCCTCCATTGCCCTCTCCCCTTCCACTCCCCTCTGGGAGAGCAGGGTCATGAGCCTGCGGTACGCCTTCCGTATTTCCCCCATGATCCTCTCAAACTCCTCCTTGGCCTGGGGATCCTGGGCTATGGAAGGGGGAATGATATAGCGGAAGTTGCTCATATCGACATAACGCTGGCTCTGTTGGGAATAGGAAGCGATTCTGTGCCTGACGAGCTGATGGGAGCAGACCCTGGATATCCCTTCGATGGCAAAGGTGAACTTCACGTGTTCGAGGGGACTCAGGTGTCCCCGGGAAATCATCGCGGCAATGAAGTCCTCCTTCTGTTCGTCAGGGGGTTCGGGCAGCTCGGGGGCGAAGGAAGAGGAATAACATTGCCTGTAGCTCCTCCACAGGAGGGCTAGGGGGTTATCCGAGACATCCAGGAGCACGACCCTCAATTTGACTTCCACTGTAGTGGTTTTATCACCTCCCTCTGCGAGGGGTCAACCCGAGCGTTGACAAGGCTTCTTTCGGCGTGTTAGGTTTGCCTTCCTCTTGCCTTTGGGGATGAAGCTCCTTGAAGGGGTTTACATATATCCCTGGCTCAATCCGCAGTACAACAACTCCAACAGCTATCTTTTGACCGGGGAGGTCGTCGCCCTCATAGATCCCGGGCACCTGAACTTCATCCCCGAACTCCTCGGACAAATGCGCAGGGATGGTTTTTACGGAAAGGACATAACCCTGCTCATCTGCACCCACCTTCACCCCGACCACTTTGAAGGAGTGGAATTTTTCAAGACGAGCCTTCTCGCGATACACCGTGAGGAAGAGGCGGCCCTGCGGGATTACTATGCTCCTTATCTCTATCAACCTTCGGGAACCCGGGTCCCTTCAAAAGAACCCGATATCTACCTGCGGGAGGGAAAGCTCTGGCTGGGGAAGGACCTTTGGCAGGTGATCCATACCCCCGGGCATTCTCCGGGGTCCATCTGCCTTTACAACCCCAGCAAAAAGGTCCTCATCACCGGTGATGTGGTCTTTTACCAGGGGGTCGGGAGGACCGATTTCATGGGCGATCCCCAGGCCCTTGCCCATAGCATAAGGCGCCTCATGGGATTGGACGTGGAGTACCTCCTTCCCGGGCATGGACAAATTCTTGTGGGCAAGGAAAGTGTGAAGAGGAACTTCCAGCTAATAGAGAGGATGGTCCTCCCCCTGCTCCTCTAAATCCCGATGGTCAGACCGCCGTCGATGACGAAGACCTGCCCGGTTATGTAGTCCGATTCGGGACTGGCCAGAAAGAGGTGCAAGTAAGCCACCTCTTCGGGCTTTCCCAACCGACCCAAGGGTATCCGCTTAAGCGCCTCGGCCTTCATCTCTTCCGGTAAACCCTCTGTCATGGCCGTCTCGATGATCCCCGGGGCGACGCAGTTGACCCTGATCCCTGCCCTGGCGTACTCGAGGGCGAGGGTCCTGGTGAGGGCCACAACCCCAGCCTTTGAGGCCGCGTAGTTGGCCTGCCCTATGTTCCCCCTTATGGCAACCGAAGAAGTGTTCACTATCTTACCGTAGCGCTGTCTCCTCATCGGCCTGAAGGCAGCCTTACAGAAGAGGAAGGTTCCCCAGAGGTTCACCCTGAGCACTTCCTCCCATTCTTCGGCTGACATCTTCACAGCGAGGTTGTCGCGAGAGAGCCCAGCGTTGTTGATGAGGATATGCAGGGCCCCGAAGGTCTCCACCGTCTCCCTCACTGCCCTTTCGACCTCCTCTGGCCGGGAGACATCCGCCTTTATGGCCAAGGCCTCTCCCCCTTCGGATCGGATATCATGGAGGAGGGCCTCCAGCAACTCTTCCCTCCTGGCAACGAGGGCCACCCTGGCCCCCTCGCGGGCAAAGAGCCGTGCACAAGCAGCCCCAATGCCACTGGATGCTCCAGTTATAATGGCAACCCTGTCCTTAAGCCTCATCCCCACCTCCCAGGATAGCGGTGTCGGCGTTATAATGCACCCATGCCGAAAAGTTCTCAACCCATAGGGATCTTCGATTCAGGGGTGGGGGGACTGACGGTCCTCAAGGAGATCTCAAGGCTTCTGCCATCCGAAGACCTGATCTATCTCGGTGACACGGCGAGGGTCCCCTATGGTACCCGCTCCCCAAAGACCGTCATCCGCTACTCGCAAAGGAACGCGGAATTCCTCATGAGGCTGGGGATAAAACTGCTGGTTGTGGCCTGCAACACCTCCTCTGCGGTGAGCTTGGAAGTCCTGAGGGCCCAGAATGCGGTGCCGGTGGTTGGAGTTATAGAACCCGGGGCCAGGAAGGCGGTGGAACTCACCACCAAGGGTCTCATAGGGGTCATAGGGACAGAAGCCACGATTCGCAGCGGTGCCTATCAGAAGGCCATAAAGCGCTGGGCCAAAAATCCCGTCAGGGTCGTCTCCAGACCCTGCCCCCTCTTCGTGCCCCTTGTCGAGGAGGGATGGCTTGAGGACCCTATTACCAAGGAAGTGGCCAGGCGCTATCTCACCCCCCTAAAAGGGAAAGGGATCGATGTGCTCGTTTTGGGATGCACCCATTATCCCCTGCTTGAGGGGACGATTCGGGAGGTGATGGGGCCTGAAGTAAAGCTCGTCAATTCGGCTTCCGAGACGGCACTGGAGGTGAAGGGAATACTGGAATCCTTGGGCATCAGGAAATCCTTCGGGGAAGGCAGGCGGAGGTTCTTCGTCACCGATGGTCCCGAGAAATTCAAGCACCTGGGCAAACTATTTCTGGGGGAGCTTCCCGGAGAGGTAGACGAGATCGATTTATAATCCCAGGTCTTCTTTGACCTGCTTGATGAGGGCTATGTTCTCCCGGTGGCCCGTCATGAAGGCCCTTATTTTGCCGCGCAAGGGACGGTTCAAGAGATACAGATCCCCTATGAGATCCAGTACCTTATGTCTCACCATCTCGTCCGGAAAACGCAACTCCGTGTTTATGGGGCCGCGCTCGTCAAGGAGCACCACATTGTGGAGATGACCACCCCCTGCAAGGCCCATCCTGCTCAGGCTCTCCACATCCTTTAAGAAGGCGAAGGTCCTGGCAGGGGCTATTTCCTCCCTGAAACCCTCGGGACCATCGAGGACGAAGTGAAGGCGCTGTTCCCCAATGGGCGGGGGATACCTGAGGACGAACTCCACTTCCAGCCTGTCGGAGGGCTCAAGGGTAATGACCCTTAAGCCGTTTCTCACCTCATATCTCTTGCGTATCCTTATCTCCTCCACGCCTTCCTTCTGCTCCTGCAGTCCCACCTCGTCCAAGAGCTTACAGAATTCCAGGGCCGAGCCGTCCATGACCGGCACTTCGCGGTTTACCTTCACCAGGAGGTTCGTGATCCCATAAGCGTGCAGCGTGGCCATGAGATGCTCGATGGTCCTTATGTACACCCCATCCTTTCCCAGCGAAGTGGCAAAATCGGTTGAGGCCACATGGTCGACCAGTGCCGGGATCGCCACATCCTCGGCCAGGTCATAGAACAATATGCCGGTGTTCGGAGGCTGGGGCAGGAGGAGGAGGCCGGTCTTTTGTCCCGAGTGAAGCCCGGTACCATACAGCACAGCACTTTTCCTTATCGTCCTCTGGGGAGAGGTGGTCCGCTCGGGCCCCCTGCCCAGAAGGGCCTTGGGAAAACGGTCCCTCTGGGCATCACCGCCTGGGGGCCTCCTCAGGGCCCTCTCCACGGTGAGCAGCAGGGCCTCTATTGAGAGGGGTTTCTCCAAAAAGTCTATGGCCCCCATCTTCATGGCCTTTACCGCCGTGGCCACGGTGGCATGTCCCGAGATCATTATCACCGGACACTCGCTGTCCACTTCCTTTATGCGCTTGAGGACCTCGAGTCCGTCCATATCCGGCATCCAGACGTCCAACAGGGCCACATCGGGGCGCTCGCGCATGAACACCTCCAGGGCCTCCCTGCCGTCCTTCGCCACAACGCAACCGTAGCCCTCGTCCTCCAGGGCCCCGGCCAGGGCCTTGACCACGGCCTCCTCGTCGTCCACTATGAGCACCTTCGCCTTCATCCAGAAAGGATTGTATCCGAGAAAGGCCCCCTGAGCCAAGTTTACAAACCCGGGGGGATTTGCATAAAATGTCGTCACACTTTCGGGGAGACGGGATGATGAAAAGGTGGGCTCTTCTGTTGGTAACATTGGCGCTGTTTTGCTGCGCCAGAAAGCACGTGATCGCCCCTCCCCCTTCCCCGGTGGCCGAGGAGGAGGTGGTAACCGAGCGGGAGGTGGTCAAGCCGAAGGGGGAAGCCGAAGGCGCAGCCCTTGAACCGGTAAAGTATCCGGGTATCGAAGGAGAGGTATGGAGGACTCCCCTCCTCAAACCCATTTACTTTGACTTCGACCGCTACGACCTCAGGCCCGATGCGAAGGAGACCCTCAGGGAGAACGCAAAAGTGCTCAAGGAGAATCCCACCTGGAAGATCCTGATCGAGGGGCATTGTGACGAAAGGGGAAGCAACGAATACAACCTCGCCCTCGGCGAGAAACGGGCCAGGGCTGCCATGCAGTATTTGATCAAGCTGGGCATAGATCCCGACAGGCTCTCCATAATTAGCTACGGTGAGGAAAGGCCGGTGGACCCCAGGCATTGCGAGGAGGCCTGGGCGAAGAACCGGCGTTGTGAGTTTGTGGTGATCGCGAAATGAGGAACCTGAGGATCCTGCTGTTCCTCCTTCCCCTCCTTTTGGGCTGTGCAACTACTGAGGATATCACTTACCTGGAGTACCGCCTCTTCAACCTCGAGGAACGGGTTAGGAAGGTCGAAAAACAGCAACGCTCCCTCTCCCAGGGGCTGAAGGACCTTGGGGATCAATTGAGGGGCTCCTCATCGGCCATGCAATCAGACCTTGGAACCCTCAAGGAGAGGATGGAGGCCCTCGAGGAGGACCAGAAGGCAAAAGGGGAGCTCCTTCAGGAACTCCTCGTAAAGCTCGGCAAACTCGAAAGGGACCTGAAGGAACTGAAGGAGGCAAAGCTCAGGACCTCCCGCCCCCGCCGGGAACTCCCCAAGACCCCTGAGGAGCTTTACCATCTGGCCTTTGATGCCTTAAGGCAGGGGGATTATCCAAGGGCATCGAAGCTCTTCTCGGAGTTCCTTAAGCGATTTCCCGAGCACGAGCTGGCCGACAATGCCCAGTTTTGGCTGGGGGAATGTTTCTTCAAACAGAAGGACTACGAAAGGGCCATCCTCGAATACGAGAAGGTCCTGAGCCGTTATCCCAAGGGCAATAAGGTGCCGGCTGCGATGCTCAAGGAAGGCCTTGCCTTCCTTGCTTTAGGGGACGAGGTGACAGGGCGTTACCTCTTACAGAAACTCATCAAAAAATACCCCTCCTCCCCCGAGGCCGAATTGGCTCGCCAGAGGCTCAAGGTCCTATCAGAAGGACGTTGAATCCTCCTCCCCTTCGGACTCCATGGGTTCGAGGGGCAAGATCTCCTCCTCCACCTTCACATCGAGATCCTTGTAAATGGGATACCCGGTCCCGGCCGGAATCATCCTCCCTATGATCACGTTTTCCTTTATCCCCTTTAGATGATCGACCCTCCCCTCGACGGCCGCCTGGGTGAGTACCCTAACGGTCTCCTGGAAGGAGGCGGCGCTGAGCCAGCTGTCCGTGTAGAGGGCGGCTTTCGTTATGCCCATGACCACAGGCTCTGCAACCGCAGGCCTTCCTCCTTCCCTGATCACCCGCTCGTTCTCCTCCCTGAAGGTGAATTTATCGACGACCTCGTCGTAGACGAACCTGGTGTCGCCCGGATCCTTCACCCGGACGCGCTTGAGCATCTGCCTCACGATCACCTCGAAGTGCTTGTCGTGGATCTTGACCCCTTGGAGCAGATAAACGACCTTTATCTCATCCACGAGAAAGCGCGCAAGGGCTTTCTCCCCCAAGACCTTCAGGATATCGTGAGGATTGGGGGTGCCGTCCATGAGGGGCTCACCGGCCCTGACGTATTCTCCTTCCTGCACCGTCACGTGCTTCCCCTTCGGAATGAGGTATTCCTTTGGCTCACCCACTTCCGGAGTAACGATGATCTTCCTCCTCCCCTTGGCTATCTTGCCGAAGCTCACATAGCCCTCAATCTCGCTGATTATGGCCTGCTCCTTGGGCCTTCGGGCCTCGAACAGCTCGGCGACCCTGGGCAATCCCCCGGTTATGTCCTTGGTTTTGGCTATCTCGCGGGGGATCTTGGCCAGAACATCTCCTGCTTCCACCCAATCCCCCTCCCTCACAAAGATGGTGGAACCTACGGCCAGATAGTACCGGCCTATGGTCTCAAGGACCTCCTTGCCCTCCTCATCCAGGCGCTTCTGCTTGATGGAGATCCGGGGCCTGAGATCCGGGTCCTTGCACTCGATTATCACCTTGCGGGTGTGTCCTGTGACCTCGTCCACGAGTTCCTGAACCGTCAGGCCCTCGACTATATCCCCGAACTTCACCCAACCCGAGAATTCCGTGATGATGGGGATGGTATAGGGATCCCATTCGGCAATGAGCTCGCCCTCGCGTATCTCCTGACCATCCTCAACCAGCAGCTTCGCCCCATAGGGAAGGGGATAGCGCTTCCTTTCGCGGCCCTCCGGATCCAGGATGGCGATCTCCCCCTTCCTGTTCATCACCACAAGCTTCCCCTCACGGTTCCTGACGGTCTTGAGGTTGACGAACCTGACCCTGCCGCTCATCGGGGCCTCCAAGGTGGACTCCTCTACCTGTCTTGAAGCCGCACCGCCTATGTGGAAGGTCCGCATGGTGAGCTGGGTCCCGGGTTCGCCGATCGACTGGGCCGCTATTATCCCGACGGCCTCACCGATATCCACAAGCCTGCCCCTGGCGAGATCCCTTCCGTAACAAAGGGCACAGACCCCCTCACGGGACTCACAGGTCAACACCGAACGTATCTTCACCTCGGTGATACCCGCATCGGCGATCCTCTGGACCTTCTCCTCGTCGATCTCCTCATTGGCCCTCACTATCACCTCGCCCGAGAAGGGATCCACGATGTCCTCAAGCGCCACGCGACCAAGGATCCTGTCGCTCAAGGGTTCCAGTATCTCTCCCCCTTCTACGAGGGCACTTATGGTGATGCCATCAATGGTCCCGCAGTCGTATTCGGTCACCCGCACATCCTGGGCCACATCCACAAGCCTCCGGGTCAGATACCCGGCATTGGCGGTCTTCAGCGCCGTATCCGCAAGTCCCTTCCGTGCCCCATGGGTGGAGATGAAGTACTGCAGGACCGACATCCCCTCGCGAAGGTTGGCCGTGATGGGGGTCTCGATGATCTCCCCTGAGGGTTTGGCCATAAGGCCCCTCATGCCGGCCAGCTGCCGGATCTGCTGCGGGCTGCCGCGGGCACCCGAGTCGGCCATTATGAAGACCGGGTTGAAACTCGGTGCCAGGTGTTCCTTCCCATCGGGCCCTTTCACCTTCTCGTAGGCGAGCTCCTTCATCATCTCGTTGGCTATCTCCTCCGTGACCTGAGCCCAGATATCGATGGTGCGGTTGTAACGCTCGCCGTCGGTGATTATGCCCTCGAGGTACTGCCGCCTCACCTCCTCCGCCTCTCTGAGGCCCTTCTTCACGAGCTCGGCCTTGCGGGCGGGGATGAGCACGTCGTTTATCCCCATGGAGATGCCGCTCAAGGTCGCGAAGGCAAAACCCATGTCCTTTAGCCTGTCGGCCAGAATGACCGTCTTCTTCTCGCCGGCAGCCCTGTAAGTGTAATCGATGAGATTGGTGATGGCCTTCTTATCCATGACGCGATTGACCAGCTCAAAGGGAACCTCTTCGGGGAGGATCTCCTTGAGGAGTGCCCTGCCAACAGTCGTCTCGACCATCTTGCCATCCAAGCGCACCTTGATCCTGGCGTGAAGCTCGACCTCCCCCAGCAGATAAGCCATCTTGACTTCCTCAAAGTTCGAGAAGGCCTTCCCCTCACCCTTGGCGAAGGGTTTCTCGCGGGTCATGTAGTAAAGGCCCAAGACGATGTCCTGGGTCGGAAGGATGATGGGCTTTCCGTGGGCAGGGGACAGGATGTTATTGGTGGACATCATCAGGACCCGCGCCTCGGTCTGGGCCTCAATGGAAAGGGGCACATGGACCGCCATCTGGTCTCCATCGAAATCGGCATTGTAGGCCACACAAACAAGGGGATGGAGCTGGATCGCCTTGTTCTCGGTCAGAAGGGGTTCAAAGGCCTGGATTCCCAGGCGATGCAGGGTTGGGGCGCGGTTCAGGAGCACCGGGTGCTCCTTTATCACCTCCTCCAGGATATCCCATACCTCCGGACGCTCCTTCTCGACCATCTTTTTGGCGCTCTTTATCGTCGTCACATACCCGCGTTCCTCCAGCTTGTTGTAGATGAAGGGCTTGAAGAGCTCCAGGGCCATCTTCTTGGGCAAGCCGCACTGATGGAGCCTCAGCTCCGGTCCCACCACGATGACCGATCTGCCCGAATAATCCACCCTTTTGCCCAGCAGGTTCTGCCTGAACCGTCCCTGCTTGCCCCTGAGCATGTCGCCCAAAGACCTCAGGGGTTTGCCATGGGGACCGAGGATCGCCCTGCGGCCGCGCCGGCCGTTGTCAAAGAGGGCATCCACCGCTTCCTGCAGCATCCGCTTCTCATTCCTGATTATGATCTCAGGGGCATTGAGCTCGATGAGGCGCTTGAGGCGGTTGTTCCTGTTTATCACCCTGCGGTAGAGGTCGTTGAGGTCCGAGGTGGCAAACCTCCCTCCGTCCAGGGGAACAAGGGGTCGCAGATCGGGAGGGATCACCGGGATGACCTCAAGGATCATCCACTCGGGCCGATTTCCCGAGTCCCGGAAGGCCTCAACGATCTTGAGCCTCTTGGCTATCTTGAGCCTTCTGGCCTCTGACTGGGTGGTCTTCATCTCATATCTGAGCCTTTCGGAAAGCTCGTTGACATCTATCTTCTTCAGCAATTCCCTCAAGGCCTCAGCACCTGTACCGGCAACAAGTGAATCCTTACCGTGCTTGGCCACATACTCCTGGTACTCTTCCTCGCTTATCAGTTGCCGTTCCTGATAGGGACTGTCCTTGGGATCGACCACCACAAAGGATTCAAAGTAAAGGACCCTCTCGAGATCCTTCAGGCTCATATCGAGGACCATCCCTATCTTGCTCGGCACGCTCCGCAGAAACCAAGGATGGGCCACCGGGGCGGCAAGTTCTATATGCCCCATCCTCTCCCTGCGGACCTTGGAGGGGATGACCTCCACACCGCACTTCTCACAAACTATGCCCCTGTGCTTCATCCTCTTGTACTTCCCACAGAGGCATTCGTAGTCCTTTATCGGACCGAAGATCCTGGCGCAGAACAGACCATCCCGCTCGGGTTTGAAGGTCCTGTAGTTGATGGTCTCGGGTTTCTTCACCTCCCCGTAAGACCAGCTCCTTATCTGTTCGGGCGAGGCCAACGAAATCCTTATCGCCTCTATATCATCGGGGCTTTTGGGCTTCTCAAAAAAGGAAAGGATGATGTCTTCCACGGTCACCCTCCTTTTATTTCTTGGGCTTTTCTTCCTTCTCCTTCTCTATCACCTCTACATTCAAACACAGTCCCTGGAGTTCCTTGACCATGACGTTGAAGGACTCAGGGATACCCGGGTCCAGGACGTCCACCTTCCCCTTGACGATGGCCTCATAGGCCCTAGTCCTTCCACCCACATCATCCGACTTCACCGTCAGGAACTCCTGGAGACTGTAAGCGGCACCGTAGGCCTCAAGGGCCCATACCTCCATCTCCCCCAGGCGCTGTCCGCCAAACTGGGCCTTTCCGCCCAAGGGTTGCTGGGTGATGAGGGAATAGGGACCGATGGAGCGGGCATGGATCTTATCATCCACCAGGTGATGGAGCTTGAGCATGTACATGTAACCCACGGTCACCTTCTGATCAAAGGGCTCACCGGTCCTGCCATCGTAAAGGACCACCTCACCGTCCTCGGGCAATCCAGCCTTGATGAGGGCAAAGCGGATCTCGTCCTCCTTGGCACCGTCGAAGACCGGAACCGTCATGAAAATCCCGTCCTTCAGTCGCTCCGCAAACCTCAGCAACTGCTCCCTCCGCGCGGCCCTGAGGACCTCCTTCACCTCGGGTTCGGAAAAGATATCGATCAGAAAGGCCCTGAGCTCCTCCACCTCCTGATCGGTAAGCCGGGAGCCATCCCCTCCCTTGAGATATTCCTTCACCCTTTCTCCCAGTCCCTTGGCCGCCCAGCCCAGATGCGTCTCTAGGATCTGCCCCAGGTTCATCCTAGAAGGCACACCTAGGGGATTCAGGACCATCTCCACAGGGGTCCCGTCCTCCAGATAGGGCATGTCCTCCTCGGGCAGGATCCTGGAAACAATCCCTTTGTTTCCGTGACGACCGGTGAGCTTGTCGCCAACCGACAGCTTCCGCTTCATGGCCACATAGACCTTGACCACCTTGAGGACCCCCGGAGGAAGCTCGTCACCGGCCTCCACCTTCTTTATGCGTTCCTTGGCCTTGCGCTCTATCTCGTGCATCTCCTCAAGGCCCTTCTCTATAACGTAGGCGACCTCCTGCGCCACCGAAGGATCCACGGGCACATCCTTCCACCTCTTCCAGGGGATACCCTGAAGGAGCTCGGCCGAAAGGACGGTACCCCGGGATAGCTTCTCCCAGGATTTCTTGAGCCCTTTTCCCTCCAGTAACTCCAAACACCTCTTCTTCACGAACTCCTCGATGATCTTCTTCTCAGTCTCCATGTCCTTCAGGATCTTCGCCTTTTCGGCCTCCTCTATCTCCTTGGCGCGCTTGTCCTTCTCCATCCCCCTGCGGGTCAACACCTGGGTATCGATCACCACCCCCTCTATCCCGTGGGGCACCCTGAGGGAGGTATCCTTCACATCGGCGGCCTTCTCGCCGAATATGGCCCGCAGAAGCCTCTCCTCAGGGGTGAGCTGTGTTTCCCCCTTCGGGGTGACCTTCCCCACCAGGATATCCCCCGGTTTGACCTCCGCCCCGATCCGGATTATGCCGCTTTCGTCGAGATTACTGAGCTGCTCCTCGCTCACATTGGGTATATCACGGGTTATCTCCCCCCGTCCGAGCTTCGTCTCCCTCGCCCCGCACTCGAATTCCTCTATGTGGATCGAGGTAAAGGCATCATCCTTCAGGAGCTTCTCGCTTACCAAGATGGAGTCCTCGAAGTTGTAACCGCCCCAGGGCATGAAGGCCACAAGTACGTTCTTCCCCAGGGCCAGCTCCCCGAGCTCGGTACTCGGCCCATCGGCGATCACATCGCCCTTCCTCACCCTTTCCCCTTTCTTCACGATGGGCCGCTGGTTGATGCAGGTCCCCTGGTTGGATCTCTCGAACTTCACCAGGTTGTAAATGTCCACACCCACCCCTTCCCCGTCCTCTTCGGCCCTGATCACGATTCGCTCGGCATCCACACTCTCCACAACCCCTCCACGCTTTGCGACAATTGTGGCCCCCGAATCCTTGGCCACGACCTTCTCCATCCCGGTGCCAATGAGGGGAGCCTGAGTCTTCAAGAGGGGGACGGCCTGCCTCTGCATGTTGGATCCCATGAGGGCCCTGTTGGCATCATCGTGCTCCAGGAAGGGGATCAACGAGGCCGAAACGCTCACCACCTGCTTGGGCGAAATATCTATGTAATCCACCTCCTCGGGCCTGACCATCAGGTACTCCCCACCCCTTCTTGCCTGAACCAGATCGGCAACAATCCTCCCCTCATCATCTATGGGGACCTTGGAATGGGTGATGGTGTACTTCTCCTCATCGAGGGCATAGAGATAATGCACCTCATCGGTGACCCTGCCGTTTACGACCCTGCGATAGGGGGTCTCGATGAAACCGAATTCGTTTATCCGTGCATAGGTGGTGAGGGAGACGATGAGCCCGATATTGGGCCCTTCAGGAGTCTCTATGGGACAGATCCTCCCGTAATGGGAAGGATGGACATCACGGGCCTCAAAACCGGCCCTCTCCCTGGAAAGGCCTCCGGGCCCCAGGGCACTCAAACGCCTCTTGTGGGTCGTCTCAGAGAGGGGATTGGTCTGATCCATGAACTGGGAAAGCTGACCCGAGCTGAAGAACTCCTTCAGGGTGGCGGTCAGGGGCTTGGAATTCACCAGATCTTGGGGCATCAGGAATTCCACATCCTGAAGGCTCATCTTCTCCTTTATGGCCTGAGCCACCCTGTTGAGCCCGATGTAGAACTGATTTTCCACCAACTCCCCCACCGTCCTCACCCTGCGGTTGCCCAGATGATCTATGTCATCGACACTGCCCACCCCTTCGGCAAGCCCCACCAGGTATTTGACTATCTCCAGGATGTCCTCGGGCCTCAAGATCGTGACATCGTAGGGGACATCGAGGCCGAGCTTGTGGTTCAGCTTCATCCTCCCCACAGGGGAGAGGTCGTAGCGCTCGGGATTAAAGAAGAGGTTGTTGAAGAAGGCCTTCGCGGTTTCAAGCACCGGGGGTTCGCCTGGCCTCAGTCTCCGATAGATCTCTATG
>QMLA01000002.1 GCA_003646585.1 Deltaproteobacteria bacterium
GGATCTTGAGGAAGGGAGAACCTTACAGGGATCCAGGGCTTAGGGCCCTTGGGGCAAGGGGGGCGTGAACGCGTGGGTCCAGGTGAGCCGGAGAGCTCGTTCATATGATTGCGGTGCGTCCCCCTCATGGCTTCATGTCCCAGAGAGGGCGAAGAGATGTATCCGCCCAAGCGGCTCAGGAGAAAGAGGGGGTTATGGTAGGAGGAGAGGAGATGACTTGACAGGGCACACGCTTTCAGAGATGTCCATACCCATGCACCCCCCCTGGCCGTTTTAAAAGCTTGACACCGGCCGAGAAAGCGAAGTAGGATTTCAAAACAAGGGGGGAGGGGTGGAAATCCTTCTGCGGGATTTTTCCTTTATCCTCGTCTTTTCCGTCCTCGCGATAATCTTGGCCATTATCGTATTTGTCATCCCTCTATTTTTGGCCCCGCGTACCAAGGGGGAGAAGATCGAAAGCATTTACGAGTGCGGGGTGGATCCCCTGGGGAGTGCCTGGATAAGGTATTCTGTGCCTTTTTATCTCTATGCCCTCATGTTTGTGGCCTTTGACGTGGATGTCCTTTACCTTTTTCCCATAGCAGTGGGATACCTGAAGGGAGAAGGGGGAAAGGAGTTCCTTCTGCTTTTGGTGTTCCTCGGCCTTTTAGTCCTGCCCTTGGCCTATGCCTGGAGGAAAGGGGTTTTTGAATGGAGGTACGGGGGCCGTTAATAAGGTTCGGGCTGCTCGAAGAATTGCTGAACCTCGCCAGGGCCAATTCCCTTTGGCCCATGACCTTCGGACTGGCATGCTGTGCCATAGAGATGATGGCCACAACGGCCGCCAGGTTCGACCTCGCCCGTTTTGGGGCCGAGGTCTTCAGGCCTTCCCCCAGGCAGTGCGACTTCATGATCGTCTCGGGGACCATCACCAGGAAGATAGCCCCGGTGGTGAGGACCCTTTATGAGCAGATGGCATCTCCCAAATGGGTTGTGGCCTTTGGGAACTGTGCCATCTCCGGGGGGCCTTTCGTCTTCGAGAACCAGTACAACATCATCGAGGGGGTGGACAAGATCATTCCGGTCGATGTCTATGTGCCGGGGTGCCCACCGAGGCCCGAGGCCTTAATCGAGGCCCTGCTCAAGCTCCAGGAGAAACTCACGGGTGTCAGGCGTTTCCCGGTCCCGGAGCGAAGATGGTAGCCGAAAGGGTAGTGAAAGACCTGCAAGCCCTTGGGGTGGATCTGGAGGAGGTTCCCTATGAGCGCAGGGGCTACTGTTTTGACGGGAGGGTGCAGAGGGAAGGGATCCTCGGGGTAGCGGAGGCCTTTGACCAGCACGGTTACTTCATCGAGGATGTGCTCTGTGTCGATTTTGTGAACGAACTGGAGCTGGTTTATCACTTCAATCACTGGGAGGACCCCAGGAGATTTTCCATAAGGGTGAGGGTGAAACCCTCCGATCCCGAGGTTCCCTCCATTTCCTCGGTTTACCCCGGGGCAGGCTGGCACGAAAGGGAGATCCATGAATTTTTCGGCGTGAGGTTCAAGGGGCATCCCAACCTCGCTTTTCTCTTCCTGCACCCCGAGATTGAGGCCTACCCCCTTAGGAAGGGGCATGTGCCTATCCCCGAAGAGGACCGGAAGGTCCTTGAGGGAAGGCAGCCCGAAGGGGAAGAGGAATCCTTTTGGATCAACATGGGGCCTCAGCATCCATCCACCCATGGGGTGCTCAGGCTCCTGCTGAAGATGCGAGGGGAGTTCATCGAGGAGATAGAGCCTATTCTGGGCTACATGCACCGGATGCAGGAGAAGATGGCGGAGGTCAGGACCTACATCCAGTACTATCCCAACACAGCGCGCCTGGATTACGTGGGTCCTTTGGCCTTCAGCATGTGCTTTGTCGGGGCTCTTGAGAGGTGCTGCGGGGTGGAGGTGCCGGAGCGCGCCCAGATGATAAGGCTTATAACCCTGGAGTTGAACCGCATAGCGAGCCACCTCCTCTGGCTCGGTACCTATCTGCTGGATCTGGGTGCTGCGACCCCCTATTTTTTCGCCTTTGACGATCGGGAGGCGATCCTGGACATCCTGGAGGGATTAACGGGCTCAAGGCTCACCTACTGTTACTACCGTATAGGAGGGGTTTACGAGGACTTAAACGATGGGTTCCTCCAGAAGGTGGAGGAATTCATCGGAAGGATGAGGAAGAGGCTTAAGGACTACGATGAGCTGGTCACCGGCAACGCCATCTTCATCGGCAGGACCCGGGGTGTAGGGGTTCTTCCCAAGGAGATGGCGAGGCGCTTCGGGGTCACCGGACCCAACCTCAGGGCTTCCGGGGTGGGATACGATGTCAGGATTTCCGAGCCCTACGCGGGTTACAGGATTTTTGGCCCCGAGATAGCCGTAAGGGGAGGATGCGATTGTTACGATCGGTATCTGGTGAGGCTTGACGAAATAAGGAGGAGCCTGGACCTCTTGGAGAAGGCCATAAGGAGGGTTCCTGAGGGACCCTCCCGAGCGGAAAGGATACCCAAGAAGCCCCCCGAAGGCGATGTCTATTTTGCGACCGAGAGCCCGAGGGGGGAGGTGGGGATCTACATCGTTTCGGATGGTTCCGATAGGCCCTACAGGCTCAAGTGGAGGAGTCCTTCCTTTTCGAACTTCGTGAGCTTTACCGAGTTGGGTCGGGGGATGCTTATAGCAGATGCGGTGGCCACCCTCGGGAGCCTGGACCTGGTGGTTCCGGAGATGGACAGATGAGGGAGTGGTTCAGGAGGATATACAGGGAATACTTCAGGTCGGATCCCATACAGATCGGCTTGGTGGGGATCCTCGTGGTTTTGGGATTGATTTTGGGCCTGTCGATCCTCTATCTGGTGGGCAAGAGGCTCTTCGAGCTGGGACTTTCCTACTGGGGGAGGGACTTCATCAGGTTGGTCTTGGGCATGGGAGGGGTGCTGTCGGTGGTGTTCGGCAACGCCCTGCTGCTGGTATGGGTGGAGAGGAAGGTTGCAGGGCACATGCAGTTCAGGATAGGTCCAAAGGAGGTTGGCCCTTATGGACTCCTTCAGTCGGTTGCAGATGCCATAAAGCTCATGGGCAAGGAGCTCATAACCCCGCGGTATGTGGACAGACCCCTTTACCTGCTTGCCCCGGTTCTGATTTTCCTTCCGGCCCTTGTGACGATGGTCGTCATTCCCTTCGATCAGCACCTGCAGGTGAGGGACATAAGCGTTGCGGTTGTCCTGATCTTGGCCTTCGGTTCCCTCACACCCCTTTCGGTCTTCATGGCCGGATGGGGGTCTGTGAACAAGTATTCGCTCCTTGGTGGTATGAGGAGCATATCTCAGGAGATAGCCTACGAGATTCCGATGGTGCTTTCGGTCATCCCGGTGGTCATGCTGGCCGGTTCCCTCTCCCTGAGGGAAATCGTCGAAGCCCAGAGGATTCCCTACATCCTTCTTCAGCCTGTGGCCTTTCTCGTTTATTTCATATCCGCTGTGGCTGAGACCAACCGCACGCCCTTTGACCTCCCGGAAGCCGAAAGCGAACTTGTGGCGGGTTACCATGTCGAGTATAGTGGTATGCGCTTTGCTCTCTTTTTCCTGGCTGAGTATACGAACCTATTCATCGTCTGTGCCCTGGCCACCACCTTCTTTCTGGGGGGCTACAGGGGCCCCTGGTTCCCGGGGTGGGTGTGGTTTTTCGCGAAGACTTATCTCCTGATCTTCGTGATGATGTGGTTCAGGTGGACCTTCCCCAGGGTGAGGTTTGATCAACTCCTGAATTTCTCTTGGAAGTTTTTGATCCCCTTGGCCATGATCAATCTGTTGGTCACCGCGGGGGTGGTGAAGCTGTGACGGTCACAGAAGTGATAAAAGGGGGGATCTCCCTCATCAGGGGGATGAAGGTCACCATAAAGACCTTCTTCGGTCCGACGGTGACCTGTCAGTACCCACGCCAGACCCTGCCCATCAGTCAGAGGTTCAGGGGGCATATAAAGCTGGTGCGGGAGACCTGCAGGGCCTGCGGGCTCTGTCAGAGGTCATGCCCCACGGGCTGTATCACCGTCTACGGCGAGAAGCCCGAGGGGCAAAAGCACAAGGTATTGAAAAGGTTCCTTCTGGATTTTACCCGCTGCAGTCACTGTGGCCTTTGCGTGGAGGTCTGTCCCCAAAATGCCATAGCCTTCAGCCTGGATTACAACCTGGCCTCCTTCAGGAAGGAGGATTTCGTGTTCGATCTCCTTTCCGAATACAGGAGCCGCGGACGATGATCGCAGAGGTGATCTTCTGGGTGACGGTGGGGCTGGTCGTCCTGGGGGCCCTTGGGGCAACCCTCAGCAGTTCCCTCATATATGCGGTGTTTTTCCTACTTCTGGCCATGGGGGGAATAGGTGGGCTTTATGTGTACCTGGGATCGCCCTTTGTCGCCATGATGCAGGTCTTGATCTACCTTGGAGCTGTGGGGGTGCTTTTGGTCTTTGCCGTAATGCTCGCAGGGCCCTTTTGGCTCAGACCGAAGGAAAGGGGGAGGTTCATCAAGGTGGGACTTGGCGTGGCCCTTGGGACAGGGGTGGTCATCGCCCTTTACAAGGGGCTGCGACACCATCACTGGGAGGCAGGACCTCCCCACGTTTCCTCCGCTGAAGCTCTGGGGAGGCTCATCCTGGATGAATATCCCCTGGCCTTCGAACTCATTTCCCTGCTGATAGTGATGAGCATCCTCGGTGCGATAATGCTCGGTTTGCTTTCCAAAGGGAGGGGAAAGGGAGATGCCATGGGATGATCCCCGGGTGTTTCAACTCCTGAGCCTCATCCTGTTGGGCTGCGGGCTTATGGGCCTCGCTTCAAGGAGGACCCTTTTGGGGATGCTGATATCGGTGGAGCTCATATTGAACGGGGCAGGCCTGAACTTCGTCCTCTCGGATCGTTTCTTCCACCAGCCTTTCCCGAGGGGGGAGGTTTTCACGCTCTTCATCATGGGGATTGCCGCATCTGAGGCGGCCATAGCTTTGGGCCTCATCCTGCTCATCTTCCGCAGACGTCAAACCATCGATGAGGGGAAGTTGAGGGAACTCAGAGGATGAGCGGAATTCATTCTATAAAGCCCATATTGCCGGTTCTCATAACCCTTACCACGGTCTTCTTGATCATGGCCTCAAGGAGAAGGCCGAACCTGAGGGAGTTTTGGTCCATAGCGGGTTCGGTAGGGACCTTTGTAGCGGTGCTGACCATGGTCCCCACGGTTCTTCAGGGGGAAGTCCTTTGCTTTGAGCTTTCCCGGATCGCCCCGGGATTGTCCTTCAGGTTTCGGGTCGATGGACTCGGGATGGTCTTTGGACTGATCTCGTCCTTTTTATGGATCCTGGCATCCTTTTACAACATCGGCTACATGCGTTCCTTGGGCGAACATGCCCAGACCAGATATTATGCTTGTTTCTCATCGGCGATCCTTGGGGCTCAAGGGGTGGCCTATTCTGGGAGTCTTCTCACCCTCTATCTCTTTTACGAGATCATAACCGTTGTTACCTACCCCCTTGTTGCCCACCATCAGGACGAGGAGGCCTATGAGGCGGGAAAGAAGTACCTCTTTTATCTGATGGGGACCTCCAAAGGACTTCTGCTGCCGGCCATGGTGCTCACCTATCTGCTCTCGGGTACCCTCGACTTTTCCCCCTCCATCCAGGAGGGGATCCTGAACCAGGAGGGTTTTTGGGTTACCTTGACTTACTGGCTCTTCATCCTGGGCTTTGCCAAGGCGGCCATCATGCCCCTGCACAACTGGCTTCCTTCTGCGATGGTGGCCCCCACTCCCGTCAGTGCATTGCTTCACGCTGTGGCCGTGGTGAAGGCAGGGGTGTTCTCGATCGCCCGCGTGATGCTGTCGGTCTTTGGACTTTCGCTGCTTGAAAGGCTGGGCCTGGGGATGTGGACCGCTTACTTCGTTTCCATAACGATCATCCTTGCCTCAGTCATAGCCTTGACCAAGGACGATCTGAAGGAACGACTAGCATACTCGACCATAAGCCAGCTCTCTTACATAGTCCTCGGGGTGGCCCTCCTCTCCACAATGGGGATTACCGGTGGAATTTTCCACATCGTGGGACATGCCTTGGGTAAGATCACACTGTTTTTTTGCGCTGGTGCCATCTATGTTGCCCATCACAAAAAGAGGATAAGCGAACTTTCGGGGATAGGCTATGCGATGCCCTTCACCATGGGGGCCTTTGCCCTCGCCTCCCTTAGCATGATAGGGATACCCCCGGTGGGAGGTTTTGTCAGCAAGTGGTTTCTGGTCCACGGGGCAATGGATGTGAGGGAGATGGGGATAGTGATCGTTCTGCTCGTCAGTGCCTTGCTTAACGCCGGTTACTTTGCACCCATAACCTTCCGGGCCTTCTTCGAGGGAACCGAAAGGACATTCCGCCTCAGGGAAGCGCCCCTATGGATGGTCATACCCCTTTGCGCAACAGCCCTTCTGAGCCTCTTTGTGGGTTTTTGGCCCGATCTGTTTGTGGAACTCGTAAGGAGCATGAGATGAGGAAGGTCCTGGAGATACTGATAAGGGGCAAGGTTTACGTGAGGGATATATGCCTTTTGGCCCTCTTGGGGCTGTTGATCCTCGAGCTGCCTGTAAAGCACCACGGAAGGTTCTGGTTTGAACGGACCTACGGGTTCTGGTCCCTCTTTGGGATCATAGGTGCCTTTGTCCTGTGCAAGGCATCCAAGGGGATCGCCCATCTGTTCCTTTCCAGGGGAGAAGACTACTATGGTGGATGGTGAGTTTATCCATCCGGGATTCGTTTTCCTTTTCGGCTCCCTCCTGATCCCCCTCCTCAAGGGATGGCTTAAGAGGGCCTATCTGCTCGCCATTTCAGCCTTATCGATAGCCCTTGTGGCCACAATGCAGGAGGGGACCTACTGGCAGATCGATTGGCTCGGGGTCCGGATGGTGCTCGGAAGGGTGGACAAGCTCAGTTTGTGTTTTCTCTGGGTCTTCACCATCATGGCCTTCCTTGGAACCCTCTATGGGCTTCACCGCTCCGAGGACGGCCATCATGTGGCTGGTTTCTGGTACATCGGGAGTTCCCTCGGTGCAGTGCTCGCGGGGGATTATCTGTCGCTTTTCACCTTCTGGGAACTCATGGCCTGTTCCTCGGTCTTTTTGATCTGGTACCGCCGAAGGCCCGAATCCATAAGGGCTGGTTTCAGATACCTGATGGTTCACGTCTTCGGTGGACTCTGCCTCTTCTTCGGGATGGTATTTCGGTACTGGCAGGTGGGTGATTTCACCTTCGGCCCCATTCCCCCGGGGAGTGCTGGGGTTTCAGATTACCTCATCCTTTCGGGATTTGCCTTAAATGCCGCGGTCGTTCCCCTCCATGCATGGCTTCCCGACGCTTACCCGGAAGCCACCGTCGAAGGGGCGGTTCTTCTATCTGCCTTCACCACCAAGACCGCCGTCTATACCCTTGCGAGGGCCTTCTCAGGCTATGAGGTCCTGGCCCTTTTGGGAACGCTGATGACCGTATACGGCGTCTTTTACGCCCTCATCGAAAACGACATGAGGCGGGTCCTGGCCTATCACATAGTAAGCCAGGTGGGCTATATGGTGGCCGGCGTGGGGATAGGCACTGCGATGACGATCAACGGTGCCTGTAGCCATGCCTTCGCCCATATCATCTACAAAGGGCTTTTGTTCATGGGGGCAGGAGCGGTGCTTTACCGGATGGGGACCTGCAAGCTCTCGGAACTCGGCGGCCTTTGGCGCTGGATGCCATGGACCATGCTTTTTTATATCATCGGGGCTGTCTCTATCAGCGGTTTTCCGTTGTTCAGCGGCTTCGTCTCCAAAAACATGACGGTGTCGGGGGCCTTTGATGCGGGAAGGCCCCTTTTGGGCATTTTCATGGAGCTTGCCGCAATAGGCACCTTCCTGTCGGTAGGACTCAAGGTCACCGCCTTCGCCTTCTTCGGAGAGGGGGGGAAGGAGGTAAAAGAGGCCCCCTGGAATATGCTCCTGGCCATGGCCCTCGCCTCGGGCATATGCCTCTTCATAGGCATTTACCCCCATGCCCTTTACCGCCTCCTCCCCTTCGAGGTCGAGTACCATCCCTATGAGGTTTCCAAGGTCCTTGAGGTGCTGCAGCTTCTGGGATTTTCTGGCCTCGTGTTCTTCATCCTCAAGGAAAAGCTCCGCCCCGAACCGAAGATCAACCTGGATTTGGACTTTTCCTATCGCATGTTCACCAAATACTTCATGGCCTTTGACCGCCGAGTGATAGCTCTGCTTGACTACCTCTTGGGAGAGGTGTGGAAGGTGGTGGGTATGAGGGGACTTTACGGAGGGGCGGAGGCTTCGGATTCCTTCGACCGCAAGGCGATAGACGGGGTTGTGGACGGGATGGCCTATGGGGTCAGGACTATTGGAGATCGGTCAAGGAGACTCCAGTGGGGAAGTCTTCAGGGCTATATCGCCCTGAGCACTGCCATCGCTTTGCTGGCCCTGATCCTGTTTGCCCTGGAGTAGGAAGATGGGACTTTTTGAAAATCCACTCCCATACGATGCCCTCTCCACGATCATCTTTCTCCCCCTCTCGGGGGCCTTGTTGATACTGCTCTTTAGGGGCGAGAGGGCAGCCAGGGTGATGGCCCTGATCTTCAGCCTGGCCAACCTGGCCCTCTCCTTGCCCTTGCTCTTCTTGTTTGACCCTTCGCTTTCGGGCTTCCAATTCGTGGAACTCCGGGAATGGTTTCCGGGCTTGGGGTTGAAGTATGCCCTGGGTATCGACGGCATAAGCCTTCCCCTTGTGCTCCTCACCGTCCTTTTGAGCCCCATCTGCGTGCTGTGTTCCTGGAGGGCGATCGAGCAGCGCGTGAGGGCCTTCATGTTCTGCCTGCTGCTCATGGAGACGTCAATGATCGGCGTTTTCTGCTCCCTGGATTTCGTGCTCTTTTACATCTTCTGGGAGGGGATGCTCATCCCTATGTACCTTTTGATTGCCATCTGGGGGGGGCCGAGGAAGGATTACGCTTCGCTGAAGTTCTTCATCTATACCCTTGTCGGCAGCGTCTTCCTTCTGGTGGCAATCGTGGCCCTATACCTCAAGCAGGGCACTTTTTTTATTCCGGATTTGCTCTTTAAGTCCTACGATTATCGCTTCCAGTTCTGGGTCTTTCTGGCCTTTGCCATTGCCTTCGCCATTAAGGTGCCGATGTTCCCGTTCCATACCTGGCTTCCTGCTGCTCACGTTGAGGCCCCAACGGCAGGCAGTGTCTTTCTGGCCAGCATCCTGCTGAAGATGGGCAGCTACGGTTTTCTGAGGTTCTGCTTCGGCCTCACTCCTGAAGCGGCCCAGAAGTTGGCCCCGATCATAGTGATCCTTTCCATCGTCGCCATCATATACGCTGGCTTCCTCTGTCTCGGTCAACAGGATATGAAGAGGCTCATAGCCTATTCGAGCGTTGCCCATATGGGATTCGTCACCCTGGGGCTTTTTTCCTTTAAGCTATGGGGCCTAAAGGGGGCGATGCTCCAGATGCTCAATCATGGGGTCACAACCGGTGCCCTATTCCTCTGCGTGGGGATCCTTTACGAGAGGACTCACTCGCGCTTGATTGCCGACAACTCGGGCCTCGGAAAGGTGATGCCGTGGTTTGTGGCCTTTTTCGGCCTTTTCTGCTTCAGCTCCTTTGGTTTTCCCGGCACCAATAACTTCGTCGGGGAATTGTTTGTGTTGCTCGGGGCCTTTGAGACCAATAAGGTCATGGCCCTTTTTGTGATCCCTGGACCGATCCTGGCTGCCGCTTATATGCTGAGACTCCTCAAGCGGACGATCTGGAAGGACGGAGAGACCAGTCCCCTGGAGGACCTGACCCTGAGGGAGGTCCTCTATCTGCTGCCTCTGGCGGTGGCGGTCATATGGATGGGATTTGCCCCAAGGGGGATTCTCGGCCTCATGGAATCGAGCCTGAGGCTGTACCTTGAGGCGGTGAAAGGAGCGATGTAGGAGGAACCCGAATGAGGGAATTTCTACCGGAGGCCTTTACCCTCGGATGCTTCCTCCTTTACCTTGTGCTCTCCATGAAGAAAAGGAGCCCCCGGCTCGGGGCACTGGCAGTGGGTCTGTCCTTTTTGGGATTCCTGCTTTCCCTATGGGACCTTGGCCAGAGGGGGGAGTTCTTCAACGGGGCTTACCGCGTAGACGGTTTGAGCCAGGTCTTCAAGGTCATAATTGCCCTCGGGCTCTTCTTGGTGTTCGGGATGGGGAAGGAGAGGGAGGATGCCGAAAGGGGTTACGGGGCCGAGTTTTACGCCTTCCTGACCCTCAGTGCCTTCGGACTCATGGTCCTCGTCAGCGCCTGTGAACTCCTTACGCTCTTTCTGGCCCTCGAACTCTCATCTTACTCCCTTTATCTCGTCCTCCCCTTGAGGAGGGAAATGCCTTCTCAGGCCCTTGAGGGAGGGGTTAAGTACCTGTTGTTTGGTGCAATGGCATCGGGGATCACCCTCTATGGCATGGGGTATCTATATGCCCTCAGCGGTTCGACGAGGCTTGAGGCCTTGGTGCTTCAGGGAGAGGCCCTCGAGGGTTTGGCCTTAATTCTGGTCTTCTGCGGGCTTTTCTTCAAGCTCAGCCTTTTCCCCTTCCATTTCTGGGCCCCTGACGTCTACCAGGGGGCATCCAATCCAACCGCTGCCTTCATCGCCGGTGTCCCGAAGGTGGGAGCCCTGGCCGTGCTCCTGAGGTTTGTTGCCCTGACCCCAGAAACCGAGGTCCTCATCAGGATCCTCTGGGTCTTTTCGGCCCTTTCCATGACCTTCGGGAACCTCTCGGCTTTGGTCCAAAGGGACCTGAAGAGGCTTTTGGCTTACTCGGGGATAGCCCATGCCGGCTACCTGATGCTCGGGATCATCTCCTTTGAGGATCTCGGCAGGGTATCAGCGACCTATTATGTCATCGTGTATCTCTTCATGACCCTGGGTGCCTTCATGGCCGTACTCTTCCTCTTGGACTCCAGGGGGAATCCCTCCCTGGATGATCTCAGGGGCCTCTACAGGAGGTCTCCCCTTCTGGCCTTCACCCTTGCGGTTTCGGCCTTTTCCCTGGTGGGTATACCCCCTACGGGGGGTTTCATGGGGAAGTTGCTCCTCTTCACCTCTGCCTTCAAAGCAGGATACCTTTACCTGGTCATAATAGGGGCGGTCAATACGGCCCTCTCCCTTTTTTACTACCTAAACCTGGTAAGGCTCTCTTATTGCCGAGAGCCCGAAGGAGTCTTGGGGGAGATAAGGCTTGGTCCCTTTCAGAAGGCCCTTTGTTTGGGCCTTATAGCCGTGATCATCTACCTGGGGCTTTTCCCCACAGTCCTTGAGCGCCTCCTGGGAGCCGCCCTCACCACTTGACATAGTGGGGGAGCCAGGTGGCAAGTTGCGGGAACAGGAAGACCAGCAGGATCGTAACTATTGTCCCCAACACGAAGATCACCGCTCCCTTGAAGGTTTGCTCAAGGGGCACATCGGGTGCGATCCCCTTGACCACATACACATTTACGCCTACCGGAGGGCTGACCACCCCTACCTGGCTCACCAGCACGATGAGCACCCCAAACCATATGGGGTCGAATCCCAAGTCGGTCACTATGGGGTAGAAGATGGGGACCGTCAGGACCACAAGGGCCATGGCATCTATGAAACAGCCCGCCACAAGGTATATGAGGGTGATGATGACGAGGATCACCATCGGGGAGACCTCAAGGCCCTTGACCCACTCGGCCAGGATGAAGGGGATCCGCGTTATGGCCAGGAAATGTCCAAATACTGTGGCCCCCGCTATCAGGAAGAGGATCATCGAGGCTGTCTCCACTCCATCTACGGTGGCTTCCCAGAAGGCCCTCCAGGAGAGGCTCCTCCTGAAGAGGCCCATGGCCAGGGCCCCTACGGCACCGATGCTTCCGGCCTGAGAGGGGGTGAACCAGCCGGCGAACAACCCCCCGATGGCAACCAGAAACAGCGTCACGGCCTCCCACACGGCCCCCAAGGCCTTCACCTTCTGAACGAGGGTGGTGGGAGGACCCGCGGGCCCCCAGTCGGGTTTGAGATAACAGAGGAGGAAGACGATCAAACAGAAAAGGGCTGCCATCACCAGGCCTGGCAGTATCCCGGCGATGAAGAGCTTCCCGATGGACTGCTCGGTGAGGATCCCGTAGACGATGAAGATCGTGCTCGGGGGGATGAGTATCCCGAGGGTTCCAGAGGTGGCGATACAGCCCGTAGCGAAGACGTCATTGTAGTTGTACCGCTTCATCTCGGGGTAGGCGATCTTTCCGATGGTGGCCGCACTTGCGGCAGTTGAACCGCAAATGGCGGCAAAGCCGGCCGATGCGGCCACCGTCGTCACCGCAAGTCCCCCCCGCAGCTGCCCAAAGATGTCATAGGAGGCTTTGTAAAGCCTCTGGCTCACCCCCGAGGCGAAGGCATAGGTTCCCATGAGCACAAAGGTGGTTATCACGGAGAGGTTGTAAGAGGTGAAGGTCTCGAAGAAATCCCGCGCCAGGAGCTTCGATCCTGCGCCCCAGTCCGTGAGATAACAATAACCCACCCACCCCACAAAGGCCATGGCAAAGGAGATGGGCATCCTCAGCAGAAAAAGCACAAAAAGGACCACTATGCCGATCAAGCCAGTTACAACCGGATCCATCTACCCCTCTCCCCTGACGATATTCGTAACGAAATGGGCAAGGAGGGCCAACACCAGCAATAGCGAGGAGACAGCGAGGACATAGGCGAAGGGATAGAGGGGAATCCCCACCGTTCCGGAGGTTTCGCCGACCTTCCTGAGGCTTTCCCCGTAAAGGAACCCTTCATAGGTCAGGACCGAAAACAGCAGGATCCCCAGGATCGTGACAAAGGCCACCGTGAGCCGACGCAGCCTCGGGGGCATCTTGTTCACGAACATCTCCACCTGCACATGCCTCCCCTTCACGAAGGCATCCGCTCCCGCAAGACCTATGGCCAACATCTGGGCAAGAGCGACAAATTCATAAGAGCCTGTAACGGGATGGTCAAAGAGTTTGCTGCTTATCACATCCAGAAAAGTCACCCCCACCATAAACATGGCTGCAAGACAGCTCCCACCAAGCCCCATCCTCAACAAGATCCTCAACCTTCGCCTCCCTTGGGAGGACAGGGATCATCCCTGTCCTCCCGGAACCTCAGGCTACTTGACTCTCATCTCTTCTGGGCCGGTTATGGACTTGATACCCATTTCTATCTGCTTGTTGGTCCAGTAGGAGATGCGCTTCCTTATGAAGGAGACCATCTCCTCGAGTTTTGCCCTGCTGTGACCGGCCTTGACGAGCCTATTGAGATAGGCATCGGTGACCGGCTCCACCGCCTTCTGCCACCTCTGGAGTTCATCGGAAGGAAGGTGTATGAAGGTCACGCCCTTCTTCTTGCCCTCTTTCCAGCCCACGAAATCGACATCATTCCATACCCGCGCGGCCTTCTCCTCATATTCGGCTGCCAGCTCATCGAAGACCTTCTGGACCTCAGCGGGAAGGCTGTCCCAGGTCTTCTTGCTCATGACCACATAGAAGGTATAGAGGGATGCGGCCCCCCAGCACATGGTCACATACTTGGCCACATCGGCCAGCCTGAAGGCCTTCAGGGTCTCAACGGGGGTCATGCACCCGTCTACAATCCCCCTGGCCATCGCCTCGTATACTTCCGGCATGGGAACGGGTTTGGGGGTCGCCCCGAGGGCCTTGAGCACTTCGGCAACCCTTCCCGGTCCCCTCACGGTCAGGCCCTTGAGGTCTTCGAGCTTATACACGGGCTTTTTGGCAAGGATCAACTCGTTTGGGGGAGAGGTATTGAACCACAACACATGAGCATCCTTCCATTCTTCCGGCTTGAACTCCCTGTAAAAGTCATTGGCCACATGGCTTGCCACCCATGCACTCGGCCACCCATGGGGGAGATCCAGGATCTCCGTCAGAGGGAACCTCCCGACCGTGTACTCTATGTGCGAAAAGCCCATGTCCGCTATACCCTGGATGACCCCGTCGTAGACCTTGGTCGGTCCAAGGAGTGAGCCACCACCGTAGAAGTCGACCTTCACCTGGCCGTTTGTCCGCTTCTGGACATCGGCGCAGAATTGCTCCAGGAGCTTCGACTGAGCCGCTGCCGTGGGGAAATAGGAAGCAAATCTAAGCCTTATGGCCTTGCCCCATGCCAAGGGGGCAAGCAACAGAATGGCTACCGCTACCATCCATATCCTGACGCCTTTACTCATGGGACTACCTCCTTCCATAAAGTTTTGTTTATTGTACCGATCTCAACCTGTAACGCATAATCTTCCCCGTGGCCGTCTTCGGGAGCTCCTTCACGAATTCGATAGCCTTCGGGGCCTTAAAATGGGCGATTTTGCCCTTCACGAATTCGATTAACTCCCTCTCCAACTCCTGGCTTGGCTCATACCCCTCCCTAAGGACCACGAAGCCCTTCCCCTTCAGGAGCCCGTCTTCAAAGGGGACGGCCACAACCGCACACTCCAACACCGCAGGATGCTCGAGGAGCGCGTTTTCGACCTCCATCGGAGCGACCCATTGGCCACTCACCTTGAGCATGTCATCGGCCCTTCCCTGGTAGTAAAAATAGCCCTCCTCATTCCTGTAAAAGAGATCGCCGGTCTTAAACCAGGGGCCGTGAAAGACCTCTTTGTTCTTTTGGTGCCTGCGCCAGTAAAAGGGGGTGATGCCATCGTTGTTCAACCACAGCTCTCCGACCTCTCCGGGTCCCACTTCCCTCCCTTCCTCATCGGTAAGCCTTGCCTGATACCCTGGCAGAAGGATCCCCGAGGCATCGGGTTTTTCCTGTAGATCCCTGTTGGCAATATACATCCCCCCGACGTCGGTGCTACCGACCCCATTTATGATCCTCTTACCGAACCTCTTCCACCACTTTTCCACCAGATTCCTGGGCATTGGTTCCCCTGCGGTCACAAAGGCCCTCACCGAGGAAAAATCGGCATCGGCCCCTTCCTCCAGTTTCCTCAACATCGCCGAATAGAAGCTGGGCACGCTGAAAAATATAGTTGGTCGATACCTCTTCACCACCGAGAAGATATCCTCGGGCCTTGGCCAATGGGGCCAGAGGACCACAGAGAGACCATAAAGGAAAGGGGTCTCAAGGGAAGCGTTGCGCCCATAGGAAAAGAAGATTTTCGATGTGCAGAAGATGATATCATCCTCCCTCACTTCAAAGGCCGTCTCACAGACCGGTGGCCAGTAGTAGAGCAGATCATGGTGCAGGTGCACAACCCCTTTGGGCAATCCCGTGGTACCGGAGGTGTACATCCAGAAGGCCATATCGTCCCGGGAGGTCTCTTCGGGAACGAGACGGGGGGATGCCTTCTCAAGGAGCTCATCGAAACTTTTGCTGCCGGGCCTCTCCTTTCCTACCACTATTACGTGCCTCAGATGCCGCGCCTCCCCCCTTATGGCCTCAATCCTATCATAAAGCTCATCGTTGACCACCACGACCTTGGCCCGGGAATCGGTAAGGTAAAAAAGATAATCCTTGGGAGTCCCAAGGGTATTGACCGGTATCGGTACAGCCCCAATCTTCATTGCTCCCAAATAAGCGTAAATAAGAGGCGGAGAATCCCACAATACCAGAAGCACCCGATCCTCAGGGGCTACACCCAGCTCCCTTAAGGCATTGCCCATGCGATTCACTCGATCGACAAGCTCCCTATAGGTCACCTCCTCATCAAGATAATAAATGGCCACCTTATCCCCTCTCCCCTCCTCAAGATGCCTGTCGGTGAGAAAAACCCCCTGATTGAAGACCTCAGGAACTTCAAAGGAAAGGAAACTCCTCATCCCCACACCTCCCCACAAAACTCCTCTCACCCCAGAAGGACCGAGGCTTGCTTTTTTTTACCGATGTGCCTGTTATTTGTCAAGAGAAAATACTGTTCTTATTATGAGAACCTCCGGTGTTTTAAAATTTCGCAAAAAGGGGAGGGTAAGGGGTAAAGACATCTCTGAAAGTGCGCGCCCTCCCGGTGGGAGGTATCTTGTCTGGATGAGAAAAGAAAGGAGGGCACGAGATGCAATATGTGGCTTTTGACTGTCACAGGCATTATACC
>QMLA01000003.1 GCA_003646585.1 Deltaproteobacteria bacterium
GGGGTTATAAAAGAAAACAAAGGAATGAGATGACTTCACAGGGCAAGCACTTTCAGAGATGTCTTTACCCCTTTACCTTAAAACGGCCAGGCCCTCTCCATTCCCTTGAGGAGCTCATAAACCTTCTCCGCTTCTTTTACCCCAAGGGTCCCTATCCCGCAACTGGGGGTTATGAGGGCCTGCCTAAGGAGGTCCTCCTTCACCCCTCCTTTGATGAGGATGTTGAAGTATCCTTCAAGGCGTCTGATGAGCCCGGAAACGGACTCCTCAAAGAGGGCCTCCCTTTGGGTCGGCACCACTCCCCAGGCGATAATACCTCCAGAATGGAGGAATTCCCCGATTTGGTCTTGCCACAGCAGGAAGGATTCCGAATGGCTGTAGGCGTCAAAACTCACGATGTCAAAGCCCGCCTCCAAGACCAAGGGCCAGTCGGTGTTGGCACAGACGTGGATTCCACACAACGCCTCGATCCCTTCGAGGCACCGCCTCATGGTCTCCAGGATCACCCCCCTCCCAACGGACATCTGGGGCGTTCCGTAACCGGCAAGGGCGGGTTCGTCGAAGAAGATCACCACCTGCGCCTCGGGGAGCCTTTCCTTGAACCTCTTTACCTGCCACTTGGCCTTAAGGTTCAGCACCCTTATTATCATTTCCCTCAAGTCATCGTTGTAGAAGGCAAAGCGCCCCTCGCGATCTTTCAGGCAAAAACCCATGGTCACAGGACCAGTAACCTGTCCCTTGACGAAGGGCGGCTCGAACCCAGGGGCCATCTCCAGAAAGGCATAAAAACCCCTCGCCCTTTCGGGACTTATCCCGAAGACCTCAATTTCCTCCCTCTCTACCGCCTCGAGGTAACGCTGCCACTGTTCTTCCGCCCCCTCAAGTTCGACCCAGAGGCCCCTTTCATCCTCCTTTAACCCCGGCATCCCCTCTGAGAATTGGCGAATCATGTCCTCGTTGGGGTCCCTCTGCGGAAGTTGGGGCCAGTGGGGGAGGACCGTAAGGTGATTGAGCACGAATCTACAGGCCTCCTTCGGATCCTCGTGGGGGAGGCTCCCTATGGCGGTTATCTCAAAGGGAGAAGGCCTTAAGGAGCGAGAGGGCCTCATGACAAACCCAGATGGTGTCCTCGGTCGAAAGATAATCCACGATGGTGGGGTCAAAGAGCACGAACCCTTCCGGTGGGAAATCGTCCCTTCTGCCCCAGACACCGAAGACGACCTCCACCCTCGGGAAGGCCCGAAGGACAAGGGCACCATCCCCCATCTCAAGGGGTCGTCCTCCCAGAGGGGGAGCGATCTCCCTCAAGGCCTGGGGCCTGTCGCCGAAAAGTTTTAGCAGAGGACCTATTATCCTCCCCCAAAACACGGGATAATAGGCTGCCCCTCCCGGCAATTTCCTGAAGTCCATCCATGAGCCTCGGGGCTTCGTCCCCTTGGCCCTTATCAGGTAATGCAGGATGAGGACCTCCCTCAACCTGTGGGTACGGCGGCCCTCTTGATCGTATACCTCCCCCTGGGGATAGAAGACCTTGAAGGCCTTGCCGAAGAAGGGGACCTCAAAGGCCCCTTGCTGTCCCATCCACAAAACCCCTGCCCTTTGGGCAATCCCCGAGGGGTCAAACTCCGAAAGCCTTTCCCTGGCGAGATCGAAGGCCAGATCGAGGGCCTCTTCCCAGGTGCTCTTCCTATTTTCCCCAGAGGGCACCAACAGGACACACCTCCGCACACTTGAGACACCCATTGCAGTCGGTATCCTTTAGAGGTTTTCCCATAAAGGTCGAAATTCTGATGTCATAACCCCTCCAGACGAAGTCAAAGACCCCACAGCCCACGACTTCCTTGGCGATCCACACGCAGCGCCCGCAAAGGATACACTTGTTGGGATCAAAATTCAAAACCGGATGGCTCGTATCCACCGGGTATCGCTTTTCCGGGAAGGGCCTCAAGTCCTTGGGCACCTTTACCTTGAGGAAGCGCATCCACTTAAGGAGCTCGCAACGGTCCCGTTTGGGGCAGTTCTTGCAATCCATGGGATGATCCGCCAGAAGGAGCTCAAGGGCCCTCCTCTGCAGCCTCCTCACCGAGGGCGTGTCCGTATGGACCACCATTCCCTGTCTGACCGGTTCCGTGCACGCTGTGACCAATCCCCTTCCCTCCACCTCCACCCAGCATAGCCTGCATCCCCCCCAAGGAGGGTCCTGCCCCTTCAAGGCGCAAAGGTGGGGGATCTCTATGCCGTTTTCCAGGGCGACCCAGAGGATCTTCTCCCCCCGTGGGGCCCTGATCTCCCGGCCGTCTATCGTCACATCGACGTATTCACGCTTCACGGCTTTCGAGCTCCTTCACCTTCTCGGGGGGCGAGACCTTTATCACAGCGCTGTACTCGGGGGGACATACCTCGAGACAGGTCCCGCACTTGACGCATTTATCCTGAAGGATCCTTTTCTTCCTGGTCCTTTCGTCCGTTACGATGGCCTCAGTGGGACATGTCAGCACACAGTGATCGCATCCCTTTTCGCACTTCTCCGGAAGGATGAAGTAGGCGATCAGGTCCCTGCAGACCAATGCAGGACAACGCCTCTCCCTGATATGGGCTTCGTATTCGGAACGGAAGTACCTCAGGGTGGTGAGGACGGGATTGGGGGCAGTTCGGCCGAGGTTGCAGAGGCATCCCTGAAGGAGATCCTCACAGAGCCCTTCCAGGAGCTCAATGTCCCCCTCCTTCCCCCTTCCCGCGGTGATGTCTTCCAGGATCATCAGTAGTTGCTTTATTCCCAGGCGGCCGAAGCTGCATTTGCCGCAGTCTTCCCTCGAGAGGAAATCCAGGAAGAACCTGGCCGTCTCCACCATGCAGTTGGAATTGTCAAGGACTATCATCCCCCCTGAACCCATGATGGCTCCCGCAGCCCGGAAGCTGTCAAAGTCCACGGGCAGATCGAGGGCCTCCTCTCCCACGCACCCTCCCGCAGGCCCTCCTATTTGCACTGCCTTGAACTCCTTTCCCTCGGGGACTCCCCCTCCCACTTCAAAGATCACCTGCCTCAAGGTCGTCCCCATGGGGACCTCGCAGAGGCCTATTTGTTTGACCTTGCCTGCAAGGGCGAAGACCGCCGTCCCCGGACTGGACCGTGTACCAATTTCCCTGAACTCATCGGGACCCATCTCCATGATCCTGGTGACCAGCGCCAGGGTCTTCACGTTGTTGACCACGGTGGGCTGTCCCCAAAGTCCCCTCTCCACCGATCTGGGTGGCCTCACCCTGGGCATACCGCGCTTGCCCTCTATGGAATAAGTCATCGCCGTGGACTCCCCGCAGATGAAGGCCCCGGCCCCCCGGATCACCTCTATATCGAAGGAGAAGCCCGAACCGAAGATGTCCTCCCCCAGAAGACCATAAGCCCGCGCTTGCTCCAGGGCCTTCTGCAGCCTCTCGATGACCAGGGGGTATTCCATCCTCGTGTAGATGAAACCCTTGGCCGCCCCGATGGCGTAACCCGCTATTATCATCCCCTCGATGACGGAATGGGGATCGCTCTCGAGGACCACCCTGTCCATAAAGGCCCCGGGATCGCCTTCATCGGCATTGCAGATGAGGTATTTGGGCTCGGACTTCTGCCTCCTGCAGGATGCCCACTTCCTGGAGGTCAGAAACCCAGCTCCTCCCCTTCCCCTCAGCCCGGCCTGCCCGATCTCAGCTATGACCTGCTCGGGGTCCTTGCCGAGCAGAACGTCCCTCAGGGCACTGTAGCCACCCCTGGCGATATAATGGTCTATGTCCTCGGGATCGATCCATCCGCAGTTTTTGAGGACCAGCCTCCTCTCTATCTCGAAGCGCTCAAGCTCCGGTATCACGGGGGCATCGTCTTGGCCGAGTTCCACCGTCCCTAAGGCGATCTCCAGGCAGGGATCGTCTCCCAGGATGAAATCGTTGATGAGCTTTTGAGCCTCGTCGAAGCGGACGTTCTTGTAACATATGGGAGGGAAACCGCTTTCGGGCTTTGAGATGATGACCAGGGGCTCGGCAAAGCAGAGGCCCATACAGCCCACCTCAGTCAAAGGGACATCCAGTCCCTCCCTCTGGAGGCGCTCGCGAAAGATCCTCAGGGTCTCAAGGGCCCCTGCCGCCCTTCCGCAGGTGGGGGTGCCTATGCGGATGTGGAGGGGGGCCTCCTCTAAGGCAGACCACTTCGCCTCAGCCCTGCTCTTTATCTCCTCCCAGTTCATCCTCTGCCTTGAGTTTGGCAAGGACCTCCTCGACCTTGTAGGGGGTCATCTTGGGGAAGATCCTACCGTTTACCACCACTACCGGGGCCTGGGTGCAACATCCGATACAGCCGACCCTCTCAAGGCTGTACTTCCTGTCGGGGGTGACCTCGCCCACCTTTATCCCCAACTCCCTCTGGAAGGCATCGAGCACCAAGGCCCCACCCATGGAATGGCAGGCCGTACCCATGCATACCACGATGTGAAACTTCCCTAGGGGGACGAATCGGAACTGGTTGTAAAAGGTGGCAACTCCGTAAACCTCAGCGGGGGAGATGCCAAAAAAAAGGGCTACCTCCCTCAAGGCATCTTCGGGGAGGTAGCCCAACTTTTCCTGTATTGCCTGCAGGATCCTTATGAGATGACGTCGTTCACGGGGACAACTCTCAAGGACTTCCTCTACTGCCTCGACCTCCTCCTTGCTCACCTCACCCTCTCCCGGCAAACTCCGGCAGGAAACTGGAAAGCCCACTGGCTTCCCTCGGTCCAACCACTACCTCCCAGCCCGGCAGCTCGTCCTCCAGTTCGCCCTTGATACGGGCCAAAAGCCCGGGAATGACGATCTTCTTGGAGGTGATCTTCTCCTCCACCCCGAGTTTTTTGACCGCCATGGCTATCGTCTCGCCGTTGAACTTGCCCGTGGACCAGGCGGCCAACACACACAGTCCCTCCGTATCCTGAACCAGGAGCCAGGAGGGCACCTTCGTCGCCTCGGCCTCCGCGGCCACCGCAAAATAGGTGAGGGCGAAGTTGGTGGTGACAAGGAGCGGAGAGTCAGGGCTGGGAGCGTTAATCTCGTAAAGTTTGGCCTCCACCGTCATGGGTACCCTGGGGTCCGAGTAAATGTTCATCCTCAGGGTGAGCAGCGGATAGAGATACTCGGGGACAAAATCGCTGAGGACTACTATCCCGGCATATCGGGTCACCAGAGCACTGGCCGCCATATACTGCCCCTCAAGGTCATCGGCCATGAAACAGGGAAAGACTATGGTCGGATACCCCAAGGGCCTGAACCCCTGCTTTATGGCCGCACGCCTCAAGAGGATCTGCTCCTTGACCACCTCCCAGAGGTTTCTGCTTCCGGTGTCAAGAACTATCTCCTTCATACCCTCGGCCTTAAGCCTTTCGGTGACCTCGGGCAACTCCTCAAGTCCTCCTTTCACCGCCACCGGTACACCTGCCTCCTTGAGCTTGGGAAAGTATCCGTCCAGATCGGCCTTTGTCACCGCATAGATCAAGGGCCTTCTGTCCTTGCCACAAACCTCCAGGGCCTTCAAGGCCAGATCGAGGGGAGCCATAAGCACCAGGGGAAGATCGGCTGAGGCATCAGATGCCTTCTTGACCAGCTCCAGATACTTCCCCTCATCCCCTGACTCCGCCCAGAGGACCGCAAGATCGGGCCGCAATATCCGCCCGATCCGCTCAAAGGTCATCTCCAGGACCGCCTTGAGCTTCCTCTCCCAATCGGTCTCGGACTCCTTATCGCTTATCAGGACACCGATTCCCGGCTGATGATAGAAGGTCTTCTCATGCCTGAAGACCACCTCCTCCTCGCCGATGGTAAGGGCCCTCTCACCCTTACCTAGGGTCACGGGCAGGATGGGCGGAGCAAGCATCTCCCGGATCTGCTCCTTGACCTTGGGATCCAGATGGGGACACTTGTCTATGTCCTCGGCCCCCGATGCGACTTTCATCGCAAAAGCAAAACAGGTGGGAAAACCGCAATCTTTACACCCCTTCCTCTTCGGCAAAAGTTTTGCTAGATCACCACCCTTTATCGCCATCTGGAGACCTCCAAATTGTTATTTACTCGGCCTCGTCTTGTTCCCTCAGTTTCTCCAGCTCCTCCTGGGCCTCACCGGTAATCCAGGGATGTCCCTGAGCCTGAAGCCATTCGGCCAACTCGTTCGGATCGGTGGTTATCTCCTCAGTAGCGATCTTGTCATAGAGATCCTCAGGGATGGCATCCTTGTACCGCTCTTTTATCTCCTTGGGCATCCACACCACCCGCTTGATACCACCATCGTACTGCATGAACTTCCTGGAATAGAGATACTCCAGGGACATGCCACACATCCCTTCCACCTGCCGGCCACCGGAGGCCTCACCGGCCATGGTGGAGAAGGCCATTCCCAATGGGGTCATGCCTTTGTAGTCACGATGCACAATTCCAAAGGCGTCCGTCTCGGGGATGTAGAAACAAAGCGCCTGGAAGCACCCACAGGAAGTATGAGGGTACTCCAAAGCCGAATGGATCCAAACCCTCTCGGTTCCGCCCATGGACCGCTCATAAACCACCTGATTCACCCCTTCATATTCGCCCCTGATCTTGCCCAGGCATTTCCCCTTAGGCACAGGGAAGATGGGACCTTCGGGGTCCATCTTGGAGGCAGCACGGCCATCAAACCAGTTGATGGCACCGCAGTTGGCGATCCGTTCGGGGGTGATCACACAGCAATGCGTTGGGGCGAAGCTCTGGCAAAGCACACACCCATAGAACTCCTCCACATCCTCCTCCTTCAACCCCCTGGCCCTTGCACGGCGCTCTTCATAAATTTGCCTGGCGAACTCCACCTTTTCCTTCACCTTATCAGGATCGGTATAAAAGGTGATCTGCATCTGTTCGATCAAGGGAATGTCGTTCTTGTATTCGAAGATCAGGATCTGGCCAAACTCCTTGAAGCTCACAAAGCCCTTCTTGTAAGCGTCCTTGGAAAGCCGGATCCAGATCTCGTCTTGCTGGTTCATGTGGTAGACACCTTCGATGTAGTTGCAAAAATCGTGAAGCCTCCGCTCGATCACCGGCTCCATATCCTTTTCAAGCCCCGCCCCTGCCACGAAGATCTCGATAAATAGTGGATAGCTTCCCTCTTCCTCAAGGTCTTTGATGTCGGGTCCGACCACAAAAACCTTCTCGTCCTCTATTTCAGAAGGGTCCTTCATCTGAACGAGTTCGGCCTTATACTCCACCTTGGGTCCGCCGAACTCAACATACATGTCCTCCTTTCTCACACGCTCTCCCTCATACTGTGGACCTATGTCTACGTGAAACTGCATCATTTCTGCCCCTCCTTCATGGAGTCTTTCAAGATGTCTTCAACTCTTCAACAAGCCCCTCCAATAGGGCTTTCCAGTCTTCGTCCTTCCTTATGTTGGGAAGGGAGAAGGTGGCATTGGGGTAATAGAACCTACAAAGGGTCATGGTCCTGAGATGGGGGGCGAAGTGCTTGAGTGTCGAAAGCCCCTGATTGCCCAGATCCGTCCTGAAGCCCCCAAAGAGCACGAGGTCGTGATTTCCTTCCCCCTTCACCCCCTTCCATTCCGGATCTTTCAGGTGATTGATGATCTCCATGATGTCATAAGTACTATCAGGCACAAGCCCCAGCTCCTCCAGCTTCCCCTTTGTATGGGCAGTGGCACAAACCGGGATATTGCCCGCCTTGGCAATCTCCACCAAGTACTCGACAAAGAGCTTCTCCCCGATCTTTATGCTCAGGGCCTTGGGGCCAACCACCAAAAGGGGCCTCTGAGCCTTCTTTATGACCTTGGCCAGGGCCTTCGGGTCCTTCATCTCGGCCGCAGCCTTAAATCCCGTCAAGACATTCACCTTATGGTATGGCAGGGCCATTCCTTACCTCCTTTCCTTTTATTTCCCGCCCACCACCGCATCCACCGAGACCTTACTCGGATAGGTCCCAATGAGGGTGGGCAGGCTCAGTACGGGCTTTCTCTGCCATCCCTTCTGCTTCAGGAACTCCATGACCTCGCGCTTGAAGAACATTGGTATATCCCGCTCCGTCCTAACGAAATGGTGAAGATCGGGCGGAAGCCCCCCTATAAGCCTCTTGTGAAGATCTATGTAATGGGTGAGCTTTATCTGTCGCCCCTGAGGCGTATCGTTTTTGCGCATGCAGAGCTTGGCGATGGTAACCATGGCCCGCTCCTTGGACTCAACCACAATACAGAGGTGCTCAGGGGTGGGCTCCTTGGTGTCCACCAGTTCCTTCTTCCTTCCGTCCATGACCGTCCAGTCGTCCTCCTCCTTGCGGCTCAGGTACTGCCTCCTGTACTTAGAGGAATGGGGACCAAGGACCACAGGGACCCCCAGACGGTTGAAACCGGTGCCGATGGAGGCCGCCTTCTGGCTCATGGCCCCCCAGGCCACCCCGCAGGCACCGACGCGGTTCAGGACGTAATCGGCGATCACCTCGTAGTTGGCCCTCAAGGGCAGGTTGGCGAAGATGTTGGCGATCTTCATAACAGCCCCTGATATATGGGCATTGGCCACACAGGAGCCTATGTTAACCACACCGCCGGCGTCGAAATCCGGAGGGAACTTCTCGTAGATGGTAAGTCCATCCTTGTCCTTCCTCATCCCCGCGACCATGGCCGAGCAACCGGTCAAGACCACGATGTACTTCCTGCGGGCGAACTCTTCCGCCATCTCAGCCACCTCATCTATCTCCTCGGGGAAGTTGCTACAGCCCACAAAAGCGACCACCCCGGGGATGGTACCGAGCACGATGGGAGCACCCACCTTACGGATCTCGGTGTCCATCACAGGACCACGGCCCGCCCGACACTTCCAAGTTTCCCAACTGGCTACTGACTGGAACATCTTCTGGATAGGCACATCCTGTGGACATACCTCCTCACACTTTCCACAGCCTATGCAGCGCTCAAAACAAGCCCTTAATTCTTCAAACCGCCCCTCTGCTGCCTTCTGGATAGCCTCTGACAGCGGCAAAAGGTTGGGGCAGACCTGCTCGCAGTTGCGACAGGCCTTGCAGGCCTTGGCAGCCTCCTGAGCCTGTTCCTTTGTCATCAAAGGCTTCTCCTCCTTCCTGCGCGGAGCAAGCTCCATGGCGGCCTTGACCGCCACCTCGGCAGCTTTTCGGTGATCGAGAATCAGAAAGTGCTTCCTCTGCTCCACCATCTCCTTGACGACCTCATCGGCCGGCCTCTCGCTGGCCTCCTCGAGTCCTCGGCAGGCCTTATCGGAGGAGGCAATCACTACAGAGCCGACCTTGGAGGCCTCTACGGTCAGATCGGTCCTGATACACTGCTCATCGGCCACAATGACATCGGCGATCCCCGCGCGGACGAAGAAAAGCTGCCTTGATAACGGCCCAATGATCTTTGCCTTGTCGCTGTAACGAGTGGTTTCAAGGGCCGTACAGCAGATTCCGCACACCTCGACCTTGTCCTCGAGCCCCTGCTCCCTCAGATAATCGATGATCTCGGTAGAACAGGCCGGGTTGTGTCCCACAACAAGGATCACCGGCTTGGACTTGTCAACCGACCCCCAACCCATATCCACTATGGGAGTATCGGCCTTGGAAGTCGGAAACTTGAACCCCACAATCTGGGCCACATCGGCGGCCTCCATGCAGACATGGTCAAGCATAGATATGTGTAAGGCCTTGGACTCATAATCCACCGGATCCCCTTCCTGACCCGTGTGAGTGGAGGAAAGCACATGGACCAGTTCCGTTGCAGCATACTCTACGGCCTTCTTCAGGTCGCCCAGGGTCTTGGGCTTCATGCCGAGCACGAGCCTGATGTTGGGACACTCCACATTCACCTGATTCCCGAGATCTATGGGATAGTCCTCTCCGTACTTCTCAATCAGATACTCGATGATATGGGCCGCATGTCCCGCATGGGCGGCCATCCCCATGCAACAGGCGATGGTAACCATACGGCCCTGCTGCGACGCAATATCTATCCCACAGGCCCCTCGATTCGTGCCTGTAAGATCGCACTTCCCATAGGTACAAAGACAGCAGAGATCACAAAAAGGGGCGTAAAAGGGTTTGTAAGTCTTCAATAACCTCCTGTCCCATTCCCTGAGATCGGGAACATGGGGCATTGGTGTGGGGCCTACAGGCTCCCAATCCTCTTCCGCCCTTATGATCTCCTTTATTTCCTCCAACCTCTTGGTCCCCTTCATGGTTCCCTCCTTCCTAATCAACCCTTGTAGCTCTCAATCATCCCCTTGACCCTCCGGTAGGTCTCGGGGTGCCTTACAACGAGGATGTTGGCACCTGCCACCAAATAGGCCATGGCCGTCATCTCTTCCCACATAATGCCCATCTTCTCGTTCTCCTTGGCCTCCTTGGTCTTCCAGACCTCAAAGCTGAAGTTGGCCAGCATGGGCATCTGCATCATCTCGTCCCCAAAGGACACCGCAGCGTGCTTTTGCCTCTCGAAGATCGAAAAGCCATACTCAAGCCCCACGCCCACACAGGGGGCAAGGGGATCAAGCACGATCTTCTCCTTGGGCAGGATCCGCGAAAGCTTAACGTCCATTTCCTTCTGAAGGTTTATGTCCATCGGGGCCTGGGAGCTCACACAATGATCGAAATCCTTGGCAGCCTGGGCTATGGGCTCGTAGTCCTCCTTTATGGCCGGACCGATCAAGAGGTTTTCCCCCTTCAGGGCCTCGGCAACCTTCCTCAACACCTCGGGATCCTTGGAGTCATTTCCCACCCCATATACGATAAAGGGAACCCCTCCGGCAGCCTCATAAGCAGCCTTAACGACACGGGCCGCCTCATCGGGGGAACGGTCCTCCTCATTGGGATCGGTGCTTATCAGGTAGAAGAAGAGCAGATCGGGGGAGAGCTCATCTACGACCTTCTTCGTCCACTGGGCCGGATCCTTCACCGAATCGCCGTAAACCTTTAGGATCCCTTCACTCCACCCCAAAGGCTCCCTATCCCATACCTCCACTGCCACCTTCGGGGAATTGGGCCATTGCCCCTCGTCGAAGGTCTGATTGAAGGCAAAGACATTTTCCCCTCCGATCTTCACGGCCTTGGAACCTCTGCCTATGGTCACCTCTAGGATCCTTCCCTTATAAGCCTCAACGGGTACCTTCCATTGGGCCATCTTCCACCTCCTCAAAGCTCAAGCCAGGTGTGGGAATAAAGCACATCCCCCCAAAGGACCTTGGCCGTCTTCACATAATCCCTTTCCTTCGGGGGCAAGGAATTGGGGTCGACGTCCTCCCCTTCCATGACCTTCCGGATGAGCTCCTTTATTTCGGACATCTCACCGCGGGCAAGGGCCATCAGCTCCTGGTCGAAGGCATCGGCTATGGCCGAGTAACAACCGCAGAGATCGAGCATGACCATATACGTCCTGTTGAGGATCCCCCTCAATTCCTTGGGCGTTCCGTTGGACACGTTGGAAAGACCCACCGTGGACTTAACCCCGGGAAGCATCTCCTCAAGCATCTTCATGAACTCAAGTGCCTCCCTGACCGCCTTCTGATCCACGCTAACCGGCATGATTATCGGATCCACCCAGATCCTCTCGTTCTCTATCCCGAGCTCGTTGGCATAGGAAACGGCATCCAGAATGCTTTCGGCCCTCGCCTCCGCATCAGCAGGGATCCCCTGATCGTTCAGGACCGAGATGATGATCTCGGCATCGTACTTCACCGCCAGGGGCATCGTCTGTTCCTTGCTCTCGGTCTTTCCCGAGGCCGAATTGATAAGGGCCCTCTTCTTGGCAACCTTCAGACCTTCCTCTATGGCCTTGGGATTGGTGCTGTCCAAGGACAGCGGGAGATCCACCACCTCCTGGACCGTCTCCACCAACCAGGCCATTATCTCGGGGTTCTTGCGGGCGGGCCCTATGTTCAGATCGATGTAGTCCACCCCGGCCTCCGCCTGTCTCTTCGCCAGGTCCTGAATGAAGGTCTTGTCCTTGTTGTTGATGGCCTCAGAAACTGCTTTCGAGAGAATGTGGATATTTTCGCCTATTATTACCATCCTGCCTCCTCCTGAAGGCTTAATTCAAAACCTTCCAAAGAATCCCCCTCACCGCCCTAACGGCAGGGCTATCTTCGGGAAGTTCCAACAGACTCCGACCCTCCATGTCAAACCTCTCCACCTCCTCATCCTCGGGAACAACCCCCACGATCTCAAGCCCTCCCTTCTCGGCCTCCTCCACAAGCCTCGGATCCACATCGCCCCCAGAGACCCTGTTCACAATGAGCCCGACCTTCCTTATGTCGAGCTCAAGCTCTTTGGCCAACTCGGCTATCCTTATGGCACTGCTTACGCCCTTCCTGGAGTGATCCGAGACGATAAAGAGGACATCAGCATTCCTGGTCGTGCGCCTGCTCAAATGCTCCATACCCGCCGCATTGTCCATGAGCACATAGGGATACTCCTTCTCCAGCCCGTCCATTATATGTCGCAACACACTATTCACATAACAATAACAACCAGGCCCCTCACCCCTGCCCATGCTCAGAAAATCGTATCCCCTTTCCTCGACCATCACCTCCGAAAGCTTCGCCTGAAGCCATTTATCCTTGGAAAAACCGGGGGGAAATTCAGAAACCTTCCTCTGCAACTCCTCAACTACCTCCCCCACGGTCTTCCCCTCCTTGATTCCCAAGACCTCGGCCAGATTGCCATCGTGATCTGCATCTATCACCAGCACGGGTTTACGCCCATTCTTGAGGAATTCCTTTAACAGAAGCCCCACAAGGGTCGTCTTCCCCGTGCCACCCTTTCCCGAAACCGCTACCGTAAAGCCCATCAGGTCAGTCCTTTATGCCAGCCGCAAGTTTTGCCGCCTTCACGGTATTGTACATCAGCATCGTGATGGTCATGGGCCCCACACCCCCAGGGACAGGGGTTATCATGGAGGCCTTCTCCTTGACGGCGTCAAAGTCCACATCTCCACAGAGGATGGCCTTCCCTTCGGGAGTCGTACCAATGCGGTTCACCCCTACATCGATCACCACAGCCCCTTCCTTTACCATGTCAGCGGTTATGGCCTTGGGACGACCGGCAGCCACAATCAGGATATCAGCCCTACGAGTGTGGAAAGCCAAATCCTTCGTCTTGGTGTGACATACTGTCACCGTGGCATTGGCATTGGGGTGCTTCTGCATGAGAATGGCAGCCATGGGTTTTCCAACGATGTTGCTGCGCCCCACAATCACCACCTCAGCTCCCTCGATCTTCGCACCCGAACGGATCAAGAGTTGCCAGATCCCATGGGGAGTACAGGGCAAAAAATCCGGCTCCCCTATCAGCAATTTGCCGACATTGACCGGATGGAAGGCATCCACATCCTTCTTCGGGTCAATGGCGTAAAGAACCCTCGTCTCATCGATGTGCTTGGGCAAGGGAAGTTGCACAAGGATCCCGTGAATCTTGGGATCCTTGTTGTACTTGTCGATGAGGTCAAGGAGCGCCTCCTCGGAGATATCAGCGGGTTGATTGTCCTGGACCGAGTAAAACCCCAGATCATGGGCCGTCCTTTGCTTTGCCGTAACATAGCTCACCGAAGCGGGGTCCTCCCCAACCAAGATGGTGACCAGGCCGGGGGTGACCCCATGTTTTGATTTGAGCTCCTCGACCTCCCTCTTCAGCTCCTGCCTTATCTCCTTGGCCACCTCTGTGCCCTTTATGATCTTGGCAGCCATCCTTCCCCCTCCTTTCCTCAGAAGAGCCCCTTGACCAAACCGGTCTCGGGGTCGATGTCAATGCGCCTGAAAGCGGGATCGGATCCCGTACCGGGCATGAGGCTTATGGTCCCGGCCATGGGACACAAGAACTTGGCACCCGAAAACAGCAGTATGTCCCTTATGGGCAGCACCCAGCCTTTGGGAACGCCCTTCCAGTCGGGATTGTGGGAGAGGCTCAAGTGGGTCTTCACCATCATGACATAATAGTCCTTGTACTTCGGATCGCTCTCGAAGGCCTTCGCCTTCTCCTCGGCCTCAGGAGTCCAGCTGACACCATCTGCTCCATACACCTCCTTGGCTAAAAGTTCAACCTTCTGCCTCAAGGGCATATCCACCGGGTAAAGGTACTCGAACTCCACCTCCTCCTCACAGGCATCTATCACCGCATCGGCGAGCTCAAGGGCCCCTTCGCCTCCTTTGAGCCAGTGTTCTCCCACCGCGCACCTGACCCCTTCCTGTTCGACCAGCTTCCTGACCAAGGCGACCTCGGCATCGGTATCGGTGTGGAACTTATTGATGCAAACCACGGGCTTGATACCGGATTTCTTCACAATGCCTATATGATGCCTCAGGTTCTCAAAGCCCTTCTCCACAAGCCCCAGGTTCTCCTTGGTGTACTCCTCGGGAATAGGTCTTCCGGGAACCACCTTGGGACCACCACCGTGCATCTTCAGGGCCCTTATCGTACAGACTATCACGCTCACATTGGGCTTGAGCCCGCTGATGCGGCACTTGACGTTCCAGAACTTCTCAAAGCCGATATCAGCGCCGAAGCCGCTCTCGGTCACGTGGTAATCGAACATCTTGAGCCCGAGGTAATCGGCCACGATGGAGGACTGGCCCACGGCGATATTCGCGAAGGGTCCGGCGTGAACCATCACAGGCTGGTACTCCACGGTACAACACAATGTCGGGTTGATGGTATTGCGCATTATGGCAGCCATCGCACCAGCGACCTCCAGATCCTCGGCCGTCACGGGATTGCCCTTCTTGTCGTAGGCCACCGTGATCTGCCCAATCCTCTCACGGAGGTCCTTCAAGCTGGTGGCGATGGCCAGTATGGCCATGAGCTCGGAGGAAACCGAAATCTGGAAGCCGGACTCCATCATGAAACCATCCATCCGGCCACCCAAGCCTATGATGATCCTCCTCAGGGCCTGGGCGCAGAAGTCCACCGCCCATCTCATCTCGACCCTGCGAGGATCGATGTTGAGCCTCCTGAGGTTCCTCTTGGCCAATTCCTCATCCGAATAATTGAACTCATGCTGAAGCCTCGCCGTCAAGGCGACCATGCAGAGGTTGTGGGCATTGGTGATGGCATCTATATCGCCGGTCAGACCCAAGGAGAACTCGGTCATGGGGATGAGGAGCGCATTCCCACCCCCTGCAGCAGTACCCTTAATGTTGAAGGTGGGCCCTCCAGAAGGCTGACGGATGGCACCACCGACGTTTTTCCCGCGCTTGCCAAGCCCCTCTATCAAGCCCATCGTAACCGTGGTCTTTCCCTCGCCCAAGGGGGTCGGGGTTATGGCCGTTACTTCGATGTACTTCCCATCGGGCTTGGCCTTGAGGCGCTCATAAATCCTGCGGAAGTCCAGCTTGCAGATCCGCCCATAGGGGATGACCTCATCCTTCTCCAGACCCAACCTCTCCCGCCACTCCTCAGGCGCGGGCATCGCCTTCTCTGCCTCAGCCGCTATCTGCCAATCGGCCATCTTGGTGGGATCATACGCCATAGCTGCCCTCCTCCCTTCAGGATGTGATCTTCTTCACAATCGGCTTTATATTAGATCCTTCTCCTCACTCCTTGTCAAGCCCTTTGGTTCTCGTTGGGTGCATGGGTATGGAGATCGGTACCACCCTGGGGAAGGAGGGTTAGGGAGGCTGCCCACCTCATCCTTGAGGTCTTTCGCAGGGTTGGGATACCCTGGGATCGACAAATCAAACCCCTCAGGGGATGGGAGGGCAGCCGTGGGTAAAGTATATCACGATTTGAGGAGGACTTCCCCGGAGGCGGCAAGGCTCCTGGTGAGGAAGGTGCTGGAGCAGCAAGGGGGCAACGTGTCAAAGACAGCGAGGATCCTCGGCATCTCACGCAAGACCGTCAGAAGGGCAAGGGAAGGCCCCCTTGAGGATCTGTCCAGGAGACCCAAGAGCTCACCGAATAGGCTAAAGAC
>QMLA01000004.1 GCA_003646585.1 Deltaproteobacteria bacterium
CCCTGAGGCTTCGACAACCTGCGATAGCCTTCAATACTGGGGCCAACTACGGAGAAGCAAAGTGCTGGCCCAGAGAAAAGTTCGCCGAACTCGGAAAACTCCTGATAAAGGATGGCTTCGAAATCATTCTCCTGGGCACTCAAAAGGAAATGAGGAGAAATAAAGAAATTGCCACAAGAATATCCCATAGAGTGACAAACTTAACAGGGAAAACTTCCCTCTCAGAACTTGCCGCCCTACTTACAAAAATTTCCTGTCTTGTTACAAATGATACAGGGACCATGCACCTTGCTTCAGCACTGGGAACACCAGTTGTAGCTATTTTTGGATCAACCGATCCAAATATTACTGGGCCACGAGGAGAAAGGGCAAAAGTAATAAGACATAATCTTTCCTGCAGTCCGTGTTTTAAAAGGAAATGTCCTGAAGGACATTTTGAATGTCTCAAAAGCATATCAGTTGATGAGGTATATTCTGCTGTAAAGGAATTAACCGATGGAAGATAAAAAAATCTCTGTATACATACTTACTTACAACAATGAAGACACAATTGAAAAATGTATTAAAAGTGCCTTGTGGGCTGACGAAATTGTTATCCTTGATCATTTCAGTAGTGATCGAACCATTGAAATATGTCGTCGCTATACTGATCGTATTTTCCAGAAGGAATGGACAAATTACAGGGACGAATATAATTACGCAATAGAACTAACGACGAATAAATGGGTTATGTTTCTCGATTCTGATGAAGAAGTGACTCCGGAACTTGCCGATGAAATAAGGAGGGAGCTTGCCCGGGAAGAGGAATGGGCGGGGTATCTCGTTCCCAGGATGACGCATTATCTTGGTCGATGGATCAAACACGGCGGATGGTATCCGGATTACAAGCTTCGGATCTTCGATAAGACGCGCGGCAGGTGGGAAGGAAAGGCCTTCGATCCGAGGGTTCGGGTGGAGGGAGCAGTCAAGAAGCTCCGCAACCCCTGCCTTCACTACAGCTTTCGCAATCTGGACCACCATCTGTCGAAGATGGCCGTATACACGGAGCTTTTTGCCGAAGAGGCCATCAAGAGGGGAAAGAAATTCGGAATCTGGGACCTGCTGTTACGCCCACCCCTGCGGTTCCTCAGGAACTATCTCCTGAGGGGAGGATTTCTGGATGGGATCCCAGGGCTTGTTGCTGCTTCTATGGCATCCTATTACGTTTTCCTTAAGTATGCCAAAATATGGGAGAAAACCAACATTGATACAATGGCAAACAAGTGAGCCTGTCTCACAGACCCTGCTGGATCAAATAGGCAGCAAATGCCTCGCCGACAAAGGCAATCCACCGAGGTTCGAATGCCAGGGCCTGTTCATAAAAACCTTCCGTCTTTCCCCGGTGGAACGATTGAAAGCGCTCTTTAAACCGACAAAAGCAAAACGCGAATGGAATGCCTTGCTAATGCTTCATAAAAGGGGAATAAACGTCCCCCGCCCTGTGGCTTACGGTAAACACAACCGAACGGAAATCATCGTACTTGAACTGATCAATGGCAAATCCCTTTCTCTTGTGAATCCGGAACAGTTACGATCATTAATCCCAAAGATCGCTCACAACATCAAACTCCTCCATGAAGCAGGATTTTTCCATAAAGATCTACATTTGGGGAACATCTTGGTAAGCAATGATGAGGTTATCCTGATAGATTTCCATCGCAATCGCTTCTATCCCCAGGGATTACCCACTAAAAAGAGAATTTGGGACATAGCTTGTTTACTTTATGACATTAAAGATGAAGAGCTGAGAAAGCTTTTTCTTCAAAACTATGGAATTTCTCATCTTGAAGATGCAGTTTGCAAGGCAATAGAAAAAGTAGAGTTAAGACAAATTAGACATATTAGAGAGTCCTGCTTTAAAAACTCTTCTGATTTTCGAAAAATAAATTTGAAGAAACTTAAGGGATGGTGCAGAAAAGAAATAGAAATCGATACGCTGGAATCCATTATTGAGAAACATAAAAGGGTCCTTTCGGAAGGTAATGACGAAGTAAAGAAGGCGACAAGGCGCACAGCTGTGACCTTAATCCATATTCACGGGAAGCGCTACTGTGTTAAGGAATATCGGTTTCCTTCCGCATATTTGCGCCTCAAGGAGCTGTTTCGCCTGCCCAAACCGCGGCGTGCTTGGCTGAACGGCAATATTCTGTACAGCAAGGGAATGGGGATGAAGCCGTTGGCCCTCCTGGAATGGCGAGATTTCCTCATCCTACGTGAGGCCTACCTCGTTTTCGAATCCCCTCCTCAGTTTACCGAGCTGCCGGCGGCATTTCGTGAGACGCAAGAAAAAGGGGGTCTCCTGAAAGCAGTCGTCAAGTTTTTGAACAAGCTGGGAAAAATGAAGGTCTTCCACAAGGACCTGAAGGCCCATCATATCCTGGTGGCAAAAGGACCAGAAGGCTGGAGTTGTGTGCTCATCGAACCCGAAGACGTTACCTTCGGAAGAAAAATAAAATTTAAAACCCATTTGAGATATCTGAAACAGCTCCATTCTACCTGCCCATCCTGGATTCCATATCTGACCAGACTCAGGTTTTTGTCACTCTATTTGAAAGAAAACGAGCTCCAAAAAGGCAAAGTATTGTCTCTTGTGCCATGAGAGTCCTTTTTTTAATTCAGCATTACAATATGCCAAGCAGTAGAGCCAGAGTCCTCGACCTCTTGCCTTATCTATCGAGAGAAAGACTGGACTTTGAAGTTGTAACCTATCCAAAGTCCTTCTTAAATAAGTTGCAATTACTGCGATCAGTGAAATACTTTGACATAGTGTATCTTCAGAAAAAACTGCTTTCCCCTCCTGAAGCTGCTATTCTCAGAAAATTTGCCAAAAAGTTAATTTTTGATTTTGATGATGCTATTATGTACAAACACGACGTCCAAGGTGGTCATCTAAGTAGGACAAGATGCTTCAAATTTCGGAACATTGTGAGAAAAGCAGACTTAATAATAGCTGGAAACAGGACCCTTGCCAAATACGCTATGAAACACAATAAAAACGTGGTTGTGATACCTACTGGAGTTCCTACAGATGTACCCGTGCATGATTATAACGCACAAAAAAGAGAAGTGAGAATTGGATGGATTGGAGGCAATGTAAGCCTTTTTTACCTCGAGATGCTTACACCAATCCTCAACAAGCTTTCCAAGTGCGTTCCCTTTAAACTGGTTGTAATTTCCGGTGCCAAACCGAAAATGCCCGATATAGAAATGGAATTTATACCTTGGAGTTTACAAAATCAATATGAAAAACTCTCACAGCTTGATATAGGGATAATGCCCCTTCCAAAAACTCCTTATGCTGAGGGTAAATGCGGTTACAAAGCATTGCAGTATATGGCCGTAGGAATACCTTCCGTTTGTTCTAAAGTGGGAGATATTGCGGAGATAATTGAGCATGGGAAAGAGGGGATGCTGGTCGAAGATCCGGGGGATTTTTTGGATTCATTGCTGATTTTGATACAGAATCCCTCACTCCGTAAGGAATTGGGCCAAAAGGGCCGCCAAAAAGTGATTGAGCACTATTCCCTTGGAGTAATCGCTAAATACCTCGTCCGTTCTTTGAGGGAAAATCTCTAAGCAATGGTGCAAAGATTTGCCATCCTCAAGGCAAAATTCAACCCTTTTGGAGGAACAGAAAAGATTGCTGTACTCTTAGCCAAAGCTCTAACAGAGCGCGGAATCCATGTTGATATATACACTTCGGATCCCAGACCTTGGCCTAAAATTTTGGGAGCAAATCTGCTGAAGGTACCCTCAATTAAGCTCACACGTTGGCTACACATTTCATCATACAATAAAAACCTCAATAAATCTCTAAATCGCAATCAATATCTTTCAGTACTGAGTTTAGAACACACCTCGTGTCATACCCATAAACGAGCAGGTGGTGGATGCCACATTGCATGGTTAAATCGGAGAGAAAGTTCTCTTCCAATATGGAGACGAAGGATTATGTGGAGTGATCCTTATCACAGGTTAATTCTTGATATTGAAAGGAAAGGTTTTACATCTCCATGGGTTAAAAAAATCATTGCAAATTCGAAGTTGGTGAAAAAGGAAGTTATGGAATTTTACGGTGTGCCTCAAGAGAAGATCGCTGTTGTTTACAATGGCGTAGAATGGGAGGCCTTGCAAAGGCCTTTTTTGGAAGCGCTGATGGGAAAAGAAGGGCTGAGGCGCAGGATGAACCTCGATCCCTCCGCTTTTTATTTTCTTTTCGTGGGCAATGGCTTTGAACGCAAGGGGCTCGGCCCTACCATCAAGGCCCTGAGGTTTTTGCCCAAGGATGTCTCTCTTCTGGTTGTGGGATATGACAAGAGGGAAGGCAACTATCGGAAACTGGCCTCCGAGCTTGGACTCCAGCAAAGGGTGATTTTTTATGGGCCCCAGAGGGATGTTCACAGGTTCCATCAGGTTGCAGATGCCTTTATATTACCCACCCTTTATGATCCCTTCTCCAATGCGACCCTTGAAGCCCTAGCGATGGGTCTTTTTGTGATAACAACATCGGATAATGGATGTTCAGAAGTACTTAGACCCGAAAGCGGAATTGTGATAGATTCTTTAAATGAAGAGGCTGTTGCAGAGGGAATGAAGAAAGCCATTTCAACTTACAAGGACCCCAAAGGAATAAGGCAAAGCGTCAAACACCTCAATTTGGAGAACCAGATTTCAAAACTCATAGAGGAATGCCTCACATGAGCGCTTTAAATATACTTAAGAAGAAATTTGAATGGCTTGTAAAAAAACACGATTTTGAACCCATTAGGATAAATGTGCGTGCCTTTCCCCTCGAAGCAAAAGATGCCATAGGCAGTCCCCAGGAGAAGGATTATCCTTTGGTTCGGGGGAAGGAGCATTTGATGGAGGCAAGCTTTGAGGGAGCCAGGGGGCAGGCTTATACCGACCTCTGTGGGCCCTTTGAGGGCACTTTGGCTCAGGTATTGGATCTCCCCTTGGAAAACAACTATGAACGGGCCGTGCTGATCTCGACCCTGAATGCGGTGCTGAGGTATCTTGGACTTGTGAGAAACACGGTGCACTGCAAGGATGAGGGGCCAAGGAGGTGTTCTCTGGAACTTGTGGAATTCATATCCCGCAGGTGGGGAACGCCCAAGGTGGCCCTTATAGGGCTTCAGCCCCGAATGGCCGAAGCCCTCTCAGAGAGGTTTCCCTTGAGGATAGCCGATATGGATCCGGAGAACCTGGGCCGTCGCTTCGGGGAGGCCACAGTGGAATCTCCCGAAGGAGAAGAGGAGATCCTTAAGTGGTGTGATGTCGCGGTTGTAACGGGGACGGTGTTGACCAACGGGACCCTGGATCCTATCCTCAGGTTCGGGGAAAAGGTGATCTTTTATGGGGTCACTGTGGCAGGGGCAGCCCATTTAATGGGGTGGCCCAGGTTTTGCCCCCTGTCGACCTGATCTCTCCTTGGATTGTGTTATGATACCCTCCGTCATGGGGTTCAGATTTCTCGATCACACCGCTGATGTGCGCTTTGAGGTCTGGGCAGAGGACTTGAGGGGCCTTTTTGTGGAAGCTGCTCGAGCCCTTTTTTCGATCATCGTTGATCTTCAGACTGTTCGGCCGGAGCAGGAGAGACAAATAGAGGTTCAAGAGGAAGGAAGGGATCTGCTCCTTGTGGGCTGGCTCAACGAGCTCCTCTTCCTCCATGACACCGAGGGTTTTCTGTTTTCGGAATTTGAAGCCATGGAGGTTGGCCCCTCGAGGTTCGTAGGCAGGGCCCGAGGTGAGGTCTTTGATCCCGAAAGGCACGAGATCCTTTTGCCCGTTAAGGCCGTCACCTACCACGGCCTGAAGGTGGAGAGAACTGCCGGAGGTTTTCGAGCCGAGATCATTTTAGACGTGTGACATTTTTGAAGTCGAAGGGCTGCATTTTTAAAACCTGGGGTTGATCTTTCCCCTACCTCTTGTGCCTTGCACGATCAGACCGCCATCTGAAGATATAAAACAAAGAAAAGGCGGTATCTTCTTTAGAAGAACGAGGGCGCTTAATGCAAATTGACCTTCTTCTTCGCTCGCTCCATAAGAAGCGGAATCACCACCACGGCCAAAGAAGCCAACACCAAACCCAGACTTATTGGACGGCTTAGGAAGATCAAGGGATTGCCATCCCCTAAACTCAGAGATTCTCTGAGTCGATTCTCCAAAATAGGACCCAAGATGATCCCCATTACCAAGGTAACCATAGGCCATCTAAGCTTCAGAAAGATATATCCCAGCACTCCCATGACGAGGGCCACAGCAGCGTCGAAGAAGCGGGTGTTGACCGCATATATCCCCACCATTGAGATGATCATGATGTTAACGGCAAGGAGGTTACTGGGAATCCTGACCACCATGGCAAAGGGTCTCAGCCAGATGGCAAGCATGAGAAAGGCCACCACATTGATCAGGAACATGGACACGTAAAGGGTGTTAATGAGCACGGGTTCCTTTACGAGGAGCAGAGGACCAGGGTAGACGCCGTTGATGATAAATACACCCAAAAGCACGGCACTTAGGGCGTCACCTGGAATCCCCAAGGTGAGCAACGGAATCATGGCTCCTGCAGGCACAGCGTTGTTGCCTGCCTCTGAAGCCAGACACCCTTCTGGGTTACCTTGACCGAACTCCTCTGGCTTCTTTGAAAACCGCTTAGCGGCCTCATAGGACATGAACGAGGCAAGGATAGACCCAGGCCCCGGTATCAACCCTACAAAGGTCCCGATGACGCCAGACCTTATGAGTGTCCGCCAATATCGCAATGCTTCCAGGAGCTTCGAAAAATCAAGGGTTCTCCTGGTGAGGCTCATGTGCTCCGTCTGAAGGATTTTCTGCTGCTCCACCAATATCAAGGTCTGACCGATGCCATAGAGCCCCAAGCAGACCGGGACGATATGAAGCCCATTTCTCAGAGCCATAGATCCAAAACAATAGCGAGTGGCCAGAGTAGGACCATCAATCCCCACCGTGGACAGCCAGAAGCCGAGACCTAACAGCAAAAGCCCTGGCCCTAATTCCTTCCTATAGGCCATCACCACCAAGGTTACGGCAAACAACCCTGCAGAGAAGTATTCCGGGGGACCAAAATTGGCCGCAATGTGGGCCAAAGCAGGGGCCAAGAAGGTGAGTATGACAACCGAGATCACACCTCCAGCGAAGGACCCCAAAAGAGCTGCAGAGAGAGCAAGTTGTGCCTCACCCCGTTGGGTGAGGGGAAACCCATCAAAACTGGTGAAGATGGAAGATGGCACCCCAGGTGTTCTCAGCAAGATGGCAGGAACCGCCCCACCATAGTAACCGCCACAGAAAACCCCCAGAAGGAGGGACAAAGCCACAGCGGGAGGCAAGGCAAAGGTGAAGGGCAAAAGCACCACCATCCCCACCATGGGTCCAATGCCTGGAATGATCCCCACTATGATCCCCAGTAGAGCTCCGAAACTCAGAGCCACAAGATTGGTAACGGTAACGGCAGCCTCTATGCCTGATATGAAATGCTCTATCATCTCAATCCATCAATAATTCCCAAAGCCGTGGAATAGGAAAGAACACCCCTAATAATTGCTTAAAAACTAACCATAGCAGTGCTGTCATGAGTAGGGGTAACAGTATCCCTTTTATCGGGGAGCGATACCCCAAGACCTTTAGAGAAACCCCCAGAAAAATCAAACTACTCAGCTCAAGGCCCAGCCAAGGTATGGCCACCAAAAAGGCAATTAGCAACAACAGGATCAATCCTGTTTTGTAAGGAATGCTGTATTTGCCCAATGCCCAAGGAACCTCAGCGGTGGAGCGTAAAAGCCTCCAAATGGATGGCAGGGATGCCAATACCATGATCCCCAACGCGATGATGGGAAAGATAAGCGGACCCTTATAAAAAGGTTCTGGACCTGAAGTGTCTACATTCCAAGGACTGGATATGAGTATCCCCGCTGCGCAGATCCCCAATATAGCTCTAACGAGATCCTCAATCCTACTCCTTTCCTTCTTATCCTCAGCCAATGGAAATATGCCTCAACGGAGGGAGCCGAAATCCATCGACTCCCGAGGCTTCTTTACTTAATGATCCCTAACTCCCTCATAATCTTGCCAAAGGTCTCGAGTTCCCTGTCCATCTGCTTCCTTGCTTCTTCTGGGGTGGTTCGAAGGGGTATGACACCCACCTTTTTGATCACATCCTGAATCTGCGGCATGTCCATGACCTTAAAGAAGGTCTTACTAAGCTTCTGGACTATGTGATCCGGAGTCTTTGCAGGTACAAACGCTCCAAACCAGATAAAATAAGGTTCCCCGAATCCCTGCTCTTCAACGGTGGGAACATCTGGATATTGCGGAAGCCTTTTGGGCAACATACAAGCGAGGAGCTTTATCTTCCCAGACTCAATGTAATCGCGAAGCCCCGGGATGGAAAAAGTGATGACATCGGCATCCCCTTTGATCACTAGGAGAGGAGTAAGCTCTGAATACGCCGTTTCTTTCCACTTGAACCCACCGATCTGTGCAATCCTCATTGCGATTAAGGTGGGAACTGTCCCCAGACCCCAATGGGCCAAGCGCACCTCATGGGTTTTGGCGTATTCTGCCAGCTCCTTCAAATTGTTGTACGGAGCATCCGCCCTGCAAGCCAAGGTGAAGGGTGAGGACCAAACCAGACCTAAGGGACGAAGGTCCTGATTCCTGTATGGAGTCTTGCCCCTGAGGACCTGGGTAATCATAGGCCCGATGGAAATAAGCCCCATGGTGTGCCCGTCAGGCCTGCTTTGGACCAACTCATAGGTTCCCAAGACCCCTCTTCCGCCAGGTTTATTTACCACCTTTACTGGAACCCCCAACTCTTTGGAAAGTTGCGGGGCCATAGCCGTAGCAATCATGGTCGAAGGATCATTGGCCGCAGGCCATGGAATGATGATTTGGATGGGTTTGCTGGGCCACTTGGCTAGGACTTGCCCCGGAAACATCAAACTAAAAACACACACGGTGAGAATGAAAAACAAAACATAACCCTTCTTTCCCATGAAACACCTCCTTTGGAGAAATTGTTATATGTCTGATAGTAGTTTGAACCTCTGAAAGCTGTCAAGTTCTTGGCCCTCATAAAGGGTCACATGCCCATGACCAAGGAAGGGCTACAGTAGAGGCTGTAAAGTAGAAGGAGTGTCTGCCGGGGGCTGGCCCATCCGATCTTTTTGCCCTATTCTCTTGCCCGGTGGAGGCAAGTGCAGGGGGACAAAAGGCCGGTGTAAAAAGGCGGCGCGCTGCTTAATTTTGAAGCAGGGACTGGAAATCGGGGGTATTTTGGGATTTGTCTCCTTTTATTACATGTGTTAGGAGGTGATGAAAATGGCAAAGATCCCTTTGAAGAAAATAGACAATTACAGGTGGCTCATACCCAGGGAAGGCCGCATGAGAACAGAGGGCCTCATTTATGCCAGCGAACGGATGCTGGATGACATCAGGGAGGACCAAAGCATCCTGCAGGTGAAAAATGTCGCCACAATGCCCGGGATCGTGGGAAGATCCCTTGCCATGCCCGATATCCACTGGGGTTATGGGTTTCCCATAGGAGGTGTTGCCGCCTTTGACGAGGAGGAAGGGGTGATCTCGCCCGGGGGTGTGGGTTATGACATAAACTGCGGGGTGAGGCTCCTCAGGTCGAACCTCGGCAGGAGGGAAATCGAAGGGAGGATCGAGCAGCTCCTTGATGCCCTCTTCAGGAATGTCCCCTCAGGTGTCGGCTCCCACAGGAGGGACCTGAAGCTCGACAAGGCCCAGGAGCGGAAGGTATTAATCAAAGGAGCCCAGTGGGCTGTGGAACAGGGATTCGGCAAATGGGAGGACCTCGCCCATATAGAGGAGGGAGGGTGTATCAAGGGGGCGGATCCCGATCTCGTCTCTCAAAAAGCCCTTGAACGCGGGAGGGCCCAGCTCGGCACCCTAGGTTCCGGGAACCATTTCGTGGAGATCGGCTTTGTCGAGGAGATATATGACGAAAGGATCGCTGAGGCCTTCGGCCTCTTTCGAGATCAAGTGGTCATCATCATACATACGGGTTCGCGGGGGCTGGGACATCAGGTTTGCGACGATTTCATAAAGGTGATGAACAAGGCCGTGGCCAAATATGGAATAGAACTGCCTGATAGGCAGCTTTGTTGTGCCCCCATAAAATCCCCAGAGGGACGCGACTATTTTGCGGCTATGGCCTGCGCGGCCAATTATGCCTTTGCCAACCGCCAAATGATCACCCACTGGGTGAGGGAAAGCTTCGAGGAGGTTCTCAAGGCGAGTCAGAGGACCCTTGGTCTCGAACTTGTCTATGATGTTTGCCACAACATAGCGAAGTTCGAGCTCCATAAGGTGAACGGCAAAACGAAACGGCTTTGCGTCCACCGAAAGGGGGCCACGAGGGCCTTTCCCGCAGGCCATCCCGACCTCCCCGACGATTACAGGGAAACCGGACAGCCGGTGCTCATACCCGGGGATATGGGAAGGTATTCCTATGTGCTTGTAGGAACCGAAAAGGCCATGGAGGAGACCTTCGGGAGCACCTGTCATGGTGCAGGAAGGGTCCTCAGTCGCCATCAGGCGAAAAAGGCCGCTGGTGGCCGCTCCATAAGCGATGAACTCCGGAAGCGGGGGATTTACATAAGGGCCGCAAGTCGCGCCACCATGGTCGAGGAGGTACCCGAGGCCTACAAGGATGTGGCAGATGTGGTGGATGTGGTCCATCATGCAGGATTGAGCAAAAAGGTGGCAAAGCTTAAACCTATGGGGGTAATCAAGGGATGAAGCCCTATCTCAGGACGATTTCGCCAGAGGAAGCCCTGAGGATCCTCTTCGAAGCCTTCAGGCCTTGGATCTTTGCCAGGGAAGAACTCCTGGAGACGACTGAGGCCCTCGGTCGGGTCACGGCCCAAGCGGTGTTCGCCCAGAGGTCGGTTCCCCATTACAATGGGGCTGCCATGGACGGGGTAGCCCTTCGAGCTCAAAAGACCTACGGGGCATCGGAGGCAAACCCCATAAGGTTGAAGCTCGGTCAAGACGCCTTTTGGGTGGACACAGGGGATCCCCTCCCCGAGGGGACCGATGCCGTCGTTCCCACAGAAGAGGTCCACCAGGAGGGAGAATGGATCGAGTTGATAAGGGCGGCCTACCCGTGGCAGCACGTGAGGATCGCGGGAGAGGACATAGTAAAGGGGGAGATGCTTCTGCCCTCCAATCACCGCTTAAGGCCCGAGGATTTGGCCCTGCTTGTCGCCGCTGGGGTAAGAACCGTCAGGGTCAAGGCCAGACCGCGGGTGATCTTCATCCCAACAGGGGATGAGCTCAGGGACCCCTTCGGCGAGCTGCTTCCCGGCGAGATCCCCGAATTCAACTCCGTCCTCATCGGCTCTTCGGTGCGGGCACTGGGAGGCGATTTCAAAAGGATCGGTCCCCTGGAAGATAACCCCTCCCGGCTCAAAAGGGCGCTGGAGGAGGCCAGCGGAGAGGCAGACCTAATCCTCATTAATGCCGGATCATCGGCCGGAAGGGAGGATTATGCCCCCAAGGTCCTTCAGGAAGGGGGGGGACTGCTCTTTCACGGCCTCTCGGTGATGCCGGGAAGGCCCACCTTCGGGGGAGCATACCGGGGGAAACCCGTCCTGGGTCTTCCGGGATACCCCCTTTCGGCCCTGTTGGCCTTTAGACTCTTGGCAGAACCCTTCCTGCTGGCCATGATGGGTCAACTCCCTTCGCCCCCTCCATCGGCAAAGGCGATCTTGGCAGAGGATGTCCCCTCGCGTTTGGGGCTGTGGGAATTTGTAAGGGTCAGGCTTTTCAGCGACGGTCACAATCTGATAGCCCATCCCCTGCCGAGGGGGGCAGCGGTATTGAGTTCGGTGGTACGGGCGGAAGGCATCCTGAAGATTCCGCCTCAAGTGGAGGGGTTTCCCGAGGGCAAACAGATCGAGGTGAAGTTGCTCGTTCGGCCCGAGTCGGTGAGACGCACCCTGCTCATTGTCGGCAGCCACGATATCGCCCTTGACCTTATCGCCGACAGGCTCAGGAGGATTTATCCTCCTGTAATGCTGGCGACCAAAACGGCAGGGAGCTTGGGGGGACTGAGAGCCCTAGCGAGGGGATTCTGTCAGATGGCCACATGTCATCTCCTCGATCCGGAAAGCGGAACTTACAATATCCCCTATGTGGTTAAATACCTCCGGGGAAGGGATGTGGTCATAATAAGGCTCTTCTGGAGGCAGCAAGGGATTATGGTCCAGAAGGGCAACCCCAAAGCGATAAAGGGGGTGGAAGACCTTTTGAGGCCGGAAGTGACCTTCGTCAACCGTCAGAGAGGGGGAGGAACGAGGGTGCTGCTCGATCACCTCTTGAAGCAAAGGGGTTTGGATCCCGGTGGAATCATCGGATATAATGACGAACTCACCACCCATATGGCAGTCGCAATGGCCATAAAAGGGGGGAGAGCGGATGCGGGGATGGGAATTCTTGCGGCAGCAAAGGCCCTGGATCTGGACTTCGTGCCCGTGGCCGAAGAGCCCTACGATTTGGTTGTCGACAGAAAGGCCCTTGAGGATCCGATGGTGAGGACCTTTCTCGAGCTATTAAGGGATACCGACCTCAGGGGAGAAATAGAGTCCCTGGGCGGTTATAATACCGCTGAGATGGGCAAGGTGATATGGCCATAAAGGCTGCGGTGATCACCATAAGCGATAAGGGATGGCGAGGAGAAAGGGAGGATGTGTCAGGGGCGGTGATTGCGGAGATTTTGGGGGGGAGGCTCGGGGCCGAGATCGTGATGCGCGAGGTCGTCCCCGATGAGGTCCGGAGGATAAGGGATGTGTTGCTCAGGGCATGTAACCTGGGCGTAGATCTGGTCGTGACCACGGGGGGCACGGGGGTTTCCCCGAGGGACGTCACCCCCGAGGCCACAAGGGAGGTGATAGAGAGGGAACTGCCCGGTTTTTCGGAGGCCATGAGGTTTGAGGGATTCAAAAAAACCCCTCATGCCATCATATCCAGGGGAATTTGTGGCCTCAGGGGAAAGACCCTCATAATCAACCTTCCGGGTAGCCCCAAAGCTGTGAAGGAAGGACTGGAGGTAATCCTTCCCGCCATACCCCATGCCCTTGAGAAGGCGAGGGGCGAAGGAGGAGAATGCGCTGAGGGGTCTTAGATGCCGATATACGAATACCTTTGCAAGGACTGCGGGAGGGTTTCCGCTCACCTGGTGTTGAAGCCCGAAGGCTTCACCCCGGCCTGTAAGCATTGTGGGGGCCGGAACCTAAAGAGGATCATCTCCCGGGTGGCCTTCCTCCGGTCGGAGGAATCCCGGCTGGAGAGGCTCACCGATCCCAGTCGATGGGGTGATATAGAAGGGGATCCGCGCGCCTTCAGGAGGTGGATGAAGGAGGTGGGCACGGAGCTCGGAGAGGATATGGGGTCCGATGAGATCGATCAGATGGTCGAGGAGGCCCTGAAGGAAGAAAGCCCAAAGGAGGAGGCTACGGAATGAAAAGGATAGGGATTGTCGGAACCGGCTCTTATCTCCCCGAAAAGGTCCTGACCAATTACGACCTGGAAAAGATCGTGGACACCTCCGATGAATGGATCTACACCAGGACCGGGATAAAGGAAAGGAGGGTCGCTGCCCCCGATCAAGCCGCAAGTGACCTCGCCAAAATTGCCTCAGAAAGGGCCCTTGAGGCTGCAGGGATGAAGCCCGAAGAGATAGAGCTCATAATCATGGCCACCATTACCCCCGATACCCACTGCCCGGCGGGGGCCAACTGGCTTGAGGCCAAGCTCGGTGCCGTCAATGCGGTCAGCATGGACATAACGGCTGCATGCACCGGCTTCATCTTCGCCCTCTCTGTGGCCGAACAGTACCTGAAAAACGGCACCTTTAGGAACGCCCTGGTGGTGGCCTCCGAGGTCATGACCAGAACGGTCGACTGGACGGACAGGACCTCCTGCATCCTCTGGGGGGATGGGGCTGGAGCGGTGGTCCTGAAGGAGGTGGATGGGGACAGCGGGATCCTCTCCATCCACATCCACACCGATGGGGCGAATGGCGACTCGCTCCTACTTCCCGGAGGGGGGTCGAAGACCACGCCCATATCCCACGAGAGCGTGGACAGAAAGCTCCATTTTCTCAGGATGATCGAGGCCAACCATTCCTTCAAAGTGGCGGTCAAGAGGTTCTCGGAGGCCTGTGAGGAGGCCGTTGCCCACAACGGGATAACCCTCGATGACGTGAAGGTGATCATCCCCCATCAGGCCAACCTGAGGATCATCCAGGGAATGGCCAAAAAGCTCGGGGTCCCCATGGAGAAGGTCTTTGTGAACATCGAACGCTACGGAAACATGTCATCGGCCACAGTTCCTGTGGCCCTTGATGAGGCCGTAAGGAGGGGGATCGTCCGCAAGGGGGATCTCGTGCTGCTTACCGCCTTTGGCGGGGGGCTCACATGGGGAAGTGCCTTGATCCGGTGGTAGGCCTCCTCCCCTTCCTGAGGACCTTCAAGATGGACTCGTGGATGAGGCCGTTGGAGGCCACTATCTCCATCCCATAGGGATCGAAGTTCCTGCCATCGAAGTCCGTAACCCTTCCGCCAGCCTCCTTGACCATCAAAGCGCCGGCAGCAACATCCCAGGGCCAGAGCTTGAGTTCCCAAAAACCATCGAAACGGCCCGAGGCCACATAGCACAGGTTAAGGGCGGCACTGCCATCCCGCCTGACCGCCTGGGCCTCTATGATCATGTTGGTGAAGTGATCGAGGTTGTTGACGGGATCCTCCTTCAGATCGTAAGGAAATCCGGTAACAAGAAGGCCCTTCGAGAGCTCCCTGGTCTGGGAAACCCTTATCCTTCTGCCATTCAGGAAGGCTCCTTCGCCCTTTTGGGCCACAAAGA
>QMLA01000005.1 GCA_003646585.1 Deltaproteobacteria bacterium
CAAACGTCTCTGATCCATTTGCCTCCAAAATAGCAATGTTACCAATATGCTTCCCAAGAAAAAGTTGTTAGTAAAGAAGGTTTGCATATTATTGATCTGATCAAAGATTAAAATAGGTATCAAATAAACAGAATGTGTTAATACAGCAATTGCTAAAGATACTTTAAAACTTAAAGGCAACATTCCAAGGACGAAGATAACAAGAAGCACTATTCCTGCATAATATGGGGATTGATGTGCATTAAATTTTAAGATCATTAATTCTATTGCCGAAACACTAACAGCAGTTCCTGTAAAGACAAGGGGAAGCAGAGGAGGCTTTTTGTTTTTTAATTTTTGAAGAACAACAAAACATATGAGAAGAAAAGTCGAAGCTGTTGCGCGTATTAACAGGAAGCTCGAAAACAGATGGGGAACGACCACGTAGTCCAGGATGGCCAGCAGGAGGAAAAACAGGGCACCGAGTAGAAGGAGCGTTTCTACCCGGCGGAACAACAGGTCGTAAAGCTGTGATTCTACCGAACGATTGTTATTTCTCGCCTTCTGCTTCAAGTCCTTTCGACTACGTAGAAAATGATCACCCCAGAAGGTTCCCTCATCGTCAGTACATTTTGCCTCGGTATCATGGCTTTTTCAAACAGCATGGAGATATCATAAGGGGTGCGCTGGAAAAACGCACTCCAGTTCACTATCCAGTGATACACCCCTGTATCGTACCTGTTGGCATCTTTGAAAGCCAGGATCAACTTACCTCCTGGATTGAGCAAATTATACAGGGAATTGAGCAGCTTGACCAGAAGATCATCAGTGAGATAATCAAAAAGTCCTGTGCTGTATATCACGTCCTGTGGGCCGAAGTCAGTCAAAACCCTCTTGTGATTCACCATCCTGACAGCGTTATATTTACGGAAAATGACGTTATCACGTATTGGTGTGAAAGCCAACCTCTGAGAAGAGAAATCAAGGGCTTCCTCGTCAAAATCAATACAGGTAATTTGTGCCTGTGAGGCAGAGATTTCTTTCACCAAATCCATCAATTCACGCGATGATCCACATGCTATGTTTAGAACCTTTGGCGATTTCCTATCCATAAACTCATTTCTTAAAATCTCTGTCAATAGCTTCAATCTCCCCCTTACTGCTTTAGCTAAGGTAGCACGCAGAAAAATTATGTCGAGTATCCTTCCAATTCCTGTTGAAACGGGGGTATTGCGGTAAACCAACTCAAGCATTCTGTAATCTCCGGGATAACCCTTTGGCCATTTCCGTGCATAATTTATCAGGTAGCTTTTCTGGAATACTTCTTCTGTCTCTTCCATTACTTTCTTCTTCAGAGTCTGCAAGGATTGTTCATCGCAGATTCCCAGGTCTTCAATCTCACGGCATATATGAGCAATTTTGTAAATGTAATGCCCAAGTTCTGATACCATTTCTTCTTGAGAATGAAATTCCAAAGATTCTTCTAATTCCCTGCATTTTTCCTTAAAAATACTTATGGTGCTAAAGAGCTCTTTGAATTTTACATCGTAAATCTGCTTTTCGTAAAGTTGCAGGAATGATGATGAATGGAAATCGAGAATAGACCCACAATACTGACAATGTGTAGCGCCATTGAGGTTTATTGCACCACAGAAGGGACAGAAGTTCGAAGGAATGCGATTACGAATGATATCCCATATTCTGGCTTTTGTTTCGGCATCAGGCTTTTTGAACCTGATAGCAATTCCCGAGGCTTCTTTGCGCAGTACGGTTCCTTTCGTTTCGAAGCTTCCTCGAGGAAGTTTCATGATCAATTTTGCCCATGTCCCTTCTGAAATCGGTTGATTTGATTTCAGAAAAACCCCATATAGACCAAGGTCTTTGGTATAAGTTTCGTACGGCTTGATTTCTTCACTGCTTGGAACGATTGTTACAGGGATTTCCACACTGCAACGCAAATCATAACGCCTCATTTATAAACCTCCTATTACTTTGAATTTTTACCTGTTATTAGCAAATAATGTGCCACTTAGAAAGGATACCTTTGTTTGAAAAAGGAGCGGATGGTGTTGGGCCTAGGTGGTCAAATTTTCCCAAATCTGGGAAAAGCTTTCCTCCACCTTGAGGAAGGCCTCCACTATGGTGGGGTCGAGGGCATGGCCTTCTTCGGCCTTTATGGCCTCTACGGTTTCGGCGTGACCGAAGGCTGGCTTATAGGGACGTTTTGCCCGTAGGGCATCATACATATCGGCCAGCGCCATTATGCGTGCCGAAAGGGGAATTTCCTCGCCTGAGAGACCATCCGGATATCCTTTCCCGTCCCACCTCTCATGATGCCATCTGGCAATTTCAATCCCCATGTTCAGGAATTTGTTCCTCGGATACTTCCGCTGGACCTCCTCAAGGGCACGTGCACCAATGATGGTGTGACTTTTCATGATTTCCTTCTCAGAAGGGGTAAGGCGATTGGGTTTGAGCAGGATATTGTCGGGAATCCCCACTTTCCCTATGTCATGCAGAGCAGCAGCCCAATAAATGGTCTCGACAAATTCATCATCCACCGAAAGACCATGAGGAGAAAAATCCTTAAGGGATAATGCAAGGATCTTACAAAACATCTGAACCCTTTCGATATGTTGCCCTGTTTCTATATCATGGTACTCTACAAGCTTCGATATAGCCACAATGGTGGAAAGTTGCGATTCCAAAATTTCCTTCACCTTCTCCTCTACCATCCTTTGCAATTCGCGATTGTATTGCTTCAGTTCCAGATGAGCAGCTCGCAGCTGTAAATGGGTCTTTACTCTTGCCTGTATTTCGCGAAGGTGAAAGGGCTTGGTGATGTAATCGGCTCCCCCTACCGAAAAGGCCCTCAGTTTGTTATCCACATCATCAACTCCACTTATAAAAAGCACCGGTATGTCACTGAATTCAGGATTTTCCTTTAACATCCGACACAGTTCTAATCCATCAATTCCTGGCATCACTATATCGAGAATGATAAGATCCGGCGGAGATTTGAAGATTGCTTTAAGGGCATTGATTCCCGAATCAAAGGCCATCACATCATAACCTGCAGCCTTCAGGATTTCCGACAGCACCCGAAGGCTTCCTCGATCATCATCGACTACCATTATCGTTGGTCGCTTCATTTCTCCAAATTCATTAGCGCACAACCGAGCAACATGTCAATTTTTAAGGGATCTTTTCCGGTGCGAGGTCTTTTCGAGGTACATCTTTCTGTCGGCTTCGCTTAAGGCCTGATCCAAGGTGATCTCGCCGTGGGGATTCCAGTAAGCACCCCCTATGGACAGGCTCAGGGGCACCTCGGGGGCGGTGGCATTGTATTCCTCCACCTTCTCTTCTATCCTCTCCTTGGCCTTTTCCACGCCGTTGTCATTGGGTTCAAGGAGCACAATGAGGAATTCGTCCCCTCCATAGCGAACCACGATGTCGCTTTCGCGTACCGAGCTCTTCAGAAGCGCGGCCACTTCCTTCAACACCCGATCCCCTACCAGATGCCCCTTCTTATCGTTTATGGCCTTCATATCATCTACATCGACCATGAGGAGGCCGATGGGGTGGCCATAGCGGCGTGCCCTTTTCTCCTCCTGTTCAAGCAGCGCAAACAAATAATGACGGTTGTAAAGACCGGTCAGGGGATCGTGGAGGGCCATCTGTTCAAGTTCTTTCTTCAACCTTATCCTGTGAACCATCATGGAGGCATAGTTGGCAACCACCTCCAAGATCCGTAACTTCTCCTCGATTAGAGGTTGCCGACTTCGAATGTGCAAGATGCCAATCCCCTGAAGGGGAACGAGAACGTTGAAGGGATCTTTCTTCTTGAACCTCACATAAGCCGGGGCTTCATCAGAGGGAGAGAAATCACAGGAACTCAGATCCAATATGGTTATCAATCCCTGACGCGTCCCTTCAATAACCTCTCCTTCGTCTTCAAGGGTCGCTAAGTGATATATGAGTTCGTTCAGCTTTTCTAAACGATTACGAGATTCATTCAGCGCAACCTCTAATTTCTTTTTATCAGTGATATCCATGAAATTGATTACCGCTACCCTTTCTCTTTCTAAAACAGCGGAACTGGCCATTAGTGCACACCAGCGAACTTCACCGTTTTTGCGTCTGGCCCTGAGTTCTATAGGAGTAGATCGTAATCCTTTTAACATCTTTATCACTTCTTGTTTTACAAATTCACGCTCTTCGGGAACAACCATAAACTGAGAGTCTGTGCCTATTAACTCTGCTCTCGAATAACCTGTGAGATTTTCCATCATTTTATTGACAAAAAATAGCCGTCCACTTTTCACGATGTAAATCGCACTCGGAGAGTTCTCTACCAAAGACAGAAAAAGTTGCTCAGCCTTTTTGCGCTCACTGATATCGATAATGGTGAAAACAAAGCAGTTTTTGTTATCCCATACGGTTTTTGAGGTTTGAACTTCCAGGATTTTTTGTCCGATGGAAAGCTCGGCGGTGTTAGTTCTTTTGGTGGCGTTGAAGAGTTTTTTGATGGTAATTTCTGATGGGGGACCCAGTAATTTCCGGGCTGCGGGATTGCAGAAGAGAAAATTGCCCATCTGGTCCACGACCAGTATGCCGTTTGAGAGGCTGTCGGTGAGGATGCGGATGTTGGATTCGCGCTGTTCGAGTTCCCTTTGGACGTTGAGGCGTTGTTCTTCTACCTTTATCAGGAGACCTGTCGCCAGGGTGGCGAGGGGCACGAGCCAAATGAGGGATTTCCAGAGGGTCAAAACCAGGGGGAAACCCGTGGACCAAGGGGGTGTCAGCAGCAAGGTGGTCAGTTTGATGGCGGTTATTACTATGCCAAATCCGCAAAACCAAAGGGGATTCAGGGTTGCAAGATTGGGGGCAACGGTTTTGCGATACATGAGACCCAGGGCAGCGCATGCCAAAATGGCCGTGATGTCCCCGATGGTTCCCGCTCCTCCCATCCATATCCTGTAGAGGCATGACATCGAGGAGGCTATCGCTGCCACTGTGACTCCGCAGCAGAGGCTCCCCAGGGCTATGACCACTTCCCTTAAGTCGACAAAGATCCCGGGTGAAAAGGAGAGGGGAAAAAGCATACAGATTATGCTTATCAAACCAAACAGGATACCGGAGATGATGTTGTAAAGGGGCTCATTCTTTAACTTCAGGGGAACAATCACATGGTGCAGCGAACTCAAAGCCACCAGGAGGGCGGCATTTATTAACAGAGGAAAATGGAGGAAGCCCCCTCCAAGGAGCGTCATCATGTAATTTGTGAAACTTTGATACAATTTTGCCGTCTCTTTTTGTAAAAGATTTTTGCAAAAAATAGGAGATGTCAATCGGTCAGCAGATGAACTAACTTTTCGATTCCTTTAAGCCCTTTATTTCGAGGGTCAGGCGGAGGTAACCTTCGCAAAATTCCTTTTTTGGCACGAAGGCTATCATGGCCTTTGGAGGTGGGTCTGGGAAAGGGCCGAAGGCCACCGCTTCGTAGCGCCTTCCCCTCCCCACTACTGAGAACCTCGTTACATCCCTTTCAAAGCGTCTCAGGCTCTCTATGTTCACGGGTTCATTTGAGCAAAACACGGGATTGGGATTTCCGGGCCCAAAGGGGGCGAGGAGCTCCAGGCTGTCGACCAGGGGAAGGGTGATGTCCTTCAGGGAGAGGGCCAGGTCTATGAGGAGGGAGGGCAGGGGTGTCTTGCCACCGAAGGCCTCCTCGACGGCTTTGAGGAAGGACCTTTCGAAGGCCTCAAGGTGTTCCCTTTTTACCTTCAGGCCTGCCGCCGATTTGTGTCCCCCGAAGCTCACCAAGAGGTCTCGACAGTGTTCGAGCAACTCCTTCATATGGACCTCCGGGATGCCCCGTCCGGAACCCCTTCCCTCGGATCCGTCCAAGGCGATCAGGATGGTCGGCCTGTAGAATTCCTCGGCGATTTTGGATGCCACGATGCCGATCACTCCAGGGTGCCAGTTTTCGGATGCGAGGACTATGGCCGGTTTGTCCCGGAGTTCATGAGCCCTTTGACGGGCCTCGGCGTAGATCCTCTCTTGGGTCAATTGGCGTTGGCGATTGGCTTCCTCGAGTTCTTGGGCGAGTTCTTGGGCCTCCTCTTCGTCTTCGCTCAGAAGGAGCCTCAAGGGCACTTCTTCCTTCTGCATCCTTCCTCCGGCATTGAGCCTCGGGGCAAGCCTGAAGGCCACATGTTCATAATTGATGTCCGCGTCGCCGAGTCCCGAGAGGTCCTTTAGGGCCCTGAGTCCGGGTCTTGGGGTCTTTTGCAATTCCTCAAAACCGAACTTGAGGAAGATCCTGTTTTCCTCCACCACGGGCACGACATCGGCAACGGTCCCAAGGGCAACAAGGTCAAGGTAGCGTTTTAAATTGGGCTGAGAGCGATGGGAGAAGAACCCTTCCTCCCTCAGCATCTTCCTTAAGGCCATGAGGAAAAGGAAGGTCACCCCCACTGCTGCAAGGCCTTTGAAGGGGAAGGGGCAATCCCTTTGTAACGGGTCGATGATTATTCCCGGGGGGAGGATTTCCGGAGGCTCGTGATGGTCCAACACGATGGTGTCCATCCCCAGGCTTTGAGCGAGGGCTATTTCATCGCGGTTGGAGATCCCGCAGTCGACAGTGATGAGGAGTTTCGTCCCCTTTGAGGCTATGAATTTGATGGCCTCGGGATTCAACCCATAGCCTTCCTCGAGGCGCTTCGGGATGTAATGTTCGGCCGAAACACCGAGTTCCGAAAGGAAACCTTTAAGTAAAGCCACAGAGGTCATGCCATCGACGTCATAATCGCCATAGATGGTGATCTTCTCCCCTTTCAGGACGGCCTTTATAACCCTTCTTACACCTTCCTCCACACCCTTCATCCTGAAGGGATTTGTCAGGTCGTTGAGGGTGGGAAAGAGGAACCTTTTTGCCTCCCTGCTGTCCTCTACACCCCGGTTCAGAAGCAGCTGGCCCAAAAGGGGATGTACTTCCAGATGTCTGACCAGTTCCCTTGAGCTTTCCTCAAAGGGGATGATCTTCCACTTCATGCGCCTTTCCTCTCAGGTCTTCGATGGTCGTCATTCCCCTTTCCCTCATAAACCTGAGTATTCCCTCGTGGACCTCCGAGAAGACCCTGGGGTTGGAGAAGAGGGCCGTGCCTATTTGCAGCGCTGACGCTCCGGCCAGAAGGAATGCCATCGCATCTTCCCAGCGGGAGATCCCGCCGGCAGCCACAACGGGAATTTTCAGCTTCCGGGTGACTTCATAGACCATCTTCAAGGCCACGGGCATGAGGGCGGGGCCGGAAAGTCCTCCTGTGATCCCTCCGAGGACGGGTCTTCCCCTCTGGATGTCCATCGCCATGGCCGGGAGGGTGTTGACCAACGTGAGGGCATGAGCCCCTGCCTTCTGGGCGGCTTCGGCTATCTCCAGGATGTGGAAGGGATCGGGGGGCAATTTGGCCCAGAGGGGGAGATCCACCCTCTCCTTTAAGTTATCGATGATGTGAAAGACCCTTTCGGGATCGGCACCAAAGGCCGCTCCTCCCTTCCTGACATTGGGGCAGGAGAGGTTGACCTCCAGGGCAGAGACAGAAGGTGCACCCTTCAATGACTCTCCCACCCTGAGGAATTCCTCTTCTGATTCCCCGAAGATGCTGACCACCACCGGCAGGCCGAGTTCGCTCAGCCTGGGGAGCTTCTCCTCGAGGAAGCGTTTTATCCCCACGTTCTCAAGCCCTATGGAATTCAGCATCCCACAGGGGAGCTCGTGGATTCTCGGAGGAGGATTGCCCCTTTTGGGTTTCAGGGAAAGGCTCTTTGTGACAATGGCCCCCAGGGGCTCATAGGAAATAATGCCCAGGTACTCATCCCCATACCCGAAGGTTCCTGAGGCAGGCATAAGGGGCGTTTTCAATCGGAGGGAGCCTATGTGGGTTTCAAGACAAGGAGTCACCGATTTCCTCCCTCTCAAAAACGGGTCCGTCCCTACAAACCAGCTTATTGCCCCCTCTGCCGGAAAGGACGCAGGCCTGGCAGGCCCCCACCCCACAGGCCATGCGTTCTTCAAGGCTCACGTAAACCTTCACGTGAGGGGGTATGATCGAGAGGATCCTCTTCATCATCTCCTTGGGGCCACATGCATACACAGTTGCGTTTTCCCATTCCTTTGGAAGCACTTCCGTTATGAGCCCCTTCCTGCCCATGCTGCCGTCCTCGGTTATCAGCTCAAGGCTTATCGATTTTTCGGTCAGCTGCCAGAGCAGGGGAGCGGGAAACCACGATGAGTTCCTTGCACCCCAGAGGAGCCTCACGGGGATACCCTTTCGGGAGAGCTTGAGGGCGAGGGGAAAGAGGCTCGCGATGCCCATGCCCCCTGCCAGGAGCCAGGCTTTCTGTCGTCCCTGGGGCATGGGGTATCCCTTCCCCAGGGGCAAGAGCACCCTCAGGGTTTGGCCCGTATGGACTTCCACCAGGGCCCTGGTTCCGGTCCCCACGGGGCGCAGAAGCAGCTTCAGCATTTTTTTCTCCAGGCCGAAGATGCTCAAGGGGCGCATGAGGGGCCTTCCCGGGGCCTCGATCATAACGAACTGGCCCGGTTCAAAGGGGATTTCGCTCTGCAGGGAGAGTTCGAGGATGCATAAAGGTCCCATGGTTCTGACTGCCTTTACTTTGGCCTCCTGGAGGATCTTTCTGGGGAGGGACAGCCCCATAAGCAGGGCATCTTCTCCCGTGTCCTGGTAATAACTTTTGCGCCTTCCTTTCACGGCAAAGCCCATCTTCTGGTACAGGGATATGGCCGCCTCATTGGATTCCCTAACCTCAAGCCAAAGGGAGGAAACGCCTTTATGGAGGCAGAATTCGATGCAGAACCTCAACAAATCGCTCCCTATGCCCCTTTTCCGCCACGGGGGAGCTACAGAGAGGTTCATGAGGTGGCCCTCATCTTCAACGATCCTCATGACCGCATAACCCAGAATCCTGCCTTCCTCTTCGTAAACGAAGGCGTAACCGGGGGGTTTCAACTCCACCAAGAAGGCCCATCGGCCCCACGGGGTGGTGAAGGACGCCTTCTCTATAGCGAGGACTTGGGGAAGATCCTCTTCTGCCATTGGACGGATGGGCATCCTTTAAAGTTCTTCCCTTGTGAATTCCAGCAGCTTTTCGATCCTGGCCCTGAGGGCCTGGTCCTGAGTGAGCTTCAGGGCTTCCCGGTAGGCCGACTGGGCCTCCTCTCGCTGGCCCGCTTCGGCCTTGATGTTGCCGATTTCCACATACGCCAAAGCCGCAATTTCACCCCCCTGGGAGGCCGCACGTTCAAAGGCCCCGATTGCCTTCTCCTCCTCGCCCACCCTCCAGTAGGCCTTACCCAACCAACAGAGGGCCTCGCCCCTGATCTCCTTTATGGGAGAGGAAGTGCCGATGAGCAGGGCTTCGATCGCCTTTTTGTAGTCACCCCGTGCAAAGAGCGCCTTTCCAATCAGCAACCCTGCCCTTTGGGTGAGCTCGTGGTGGGCAAACTTGGTCCTCAACGTCTCAAAGGAGGGAAGGGCTTGATCGATGTGACCCGACCCCAGGTCCATTTCCAACAGCCTGTAAAGAGCCCAGGGGACCCGGTCCGAGGAGGGGTGTTTTTTCAGGATCTGGCGGTAGAGGTCCCTGGCCTTCCTTTCCTCCTTTGCCTCCCTCTATCACTCCGCCTTGAGCCAGCGCAATTCGTCTATCTTTTCGAAGCCCGGAAATTCGAGCTGCAAGACATCGAGGTTGGCCACACAGTCCTGAAACTTGCCCATGCGCCAGTTACACCTGGCTATCTCGAAGAGGGCAAAGGGCCTGAAGGGCTTTTTGGCCGAAAGCTCAAAGAGGTAAGGCAGCGCCTCTTCGCACCTGCCCTGAAAAAGTTCGCTTTTTGCCTTGAGCAGGTGGGAGAGGAGGTCATCCTGTCGGGAAAGCAATTTCTCCGCTTCCGAAAGGTTCCCCATCTGCAAATGACACCAGATGAGCCTGTGCCTCGCCTCCCTCTGTTCCTCCCGGCTTCCCTTCTTGAGAACTGGCCCAAGGATATCGGCGGCCTCCTTATAATTTTGGGCTTTCATCAGGAGGCGTCCCAAGAGCAGACGCACCTTCGGTTCCAGGGGGTGCCCTTTGAAACGGAGAAGCCATCCCCGCAAGGCCCCTTTGGCCTCCGAATCCCTGTGAGCTTGCTGGAGAATTTGAGCCCTTTTATAGATGGCCTCAGGGAGCCTTGGGCTTTTGGGATAACGAAGCATCAAGGCCGAGAGGGCCTTAAGGGCCCCCTGGGGATCCCCCAGCTTCAGGCGCACCTCCGAAAGCCAAAAAAGGGCTTCATCTCCTTCCTTCCCCTTTACCGAGTTCAGGGTCCTTTCGGCCTCCCGGAGCTCTCCGATCTCAAGGAGGGACAAACCGAGCAATAACAGTGCACGATTTTTGGAGGTCGAATCCCTGAGGACTTGTGAGGCCTTCCGGAGGATCGGTATGGCGTCCTTGTAATTTGCGAGTCGAAAATGGGCTTCACCGAACAGAAGCAATGCCTGGCCAAACCAGGGTGCCCCAGGGCTCAGTTCGGTGGCTGTTTTCAAATGAGGTCTGGCTTCCTTCCATTTGCCCATCCGTATGTGGAGGCTCCCTATCAGGTAGTGGAGTTCCGCCTGTTGTATCCTCTCGTCTCCCACCAGGGGGGTGAGTTCCTTTATGGCTTCCTGCAGGCGTCCCTCTTCGATAAGGGTTTGGCCCAAAAGATAACGGACTTTGGGGGCAAAGGGGTGATCGGGGTAAAGCTTTAGGAACTTCTTCCACTGGCTTTCGGCTACCTCCAGAAAGCCGTCCTTGTAAGCCCCAAGGCCGACCTTGAGGAGTTCTTCCGGGGGTTGAGCCCAGACTCTGGGAGCGAAGAGGATGAACAGAAGCACCAGGAGGATTTTCCTTCCCTTTTTAGATCCCCATTTCATGGAGTCGGCTCTCCGAAAGCATTCGCTCGGCCATCGCGAAATCCTCAGGGGTGTTGATGTTGAAAAAGGACAGAAAATCGGGATCCACCTTGCGGATCTCTTCGGGATCGCAGATCTTCGCCCTGACACGGGGCAGAAAGGAGATTACGCGTTTTTGCCCCTCGGCAATGCCCTCTGAGATGGGCCCAAGGCAATTCCTGTGGTAGATCGCACAGAGGGGATGCAAACCATCAGGTGCCCGGGGGACAATGGCATCATATCCATCCTTGATCGAAAGCAGATAATGGACGAGCTCCTGTCTGAGAAAAGGCATATCGCAGGCAACGCAGAATACGTAGGGGGTTGGGGCCAACAGAAGGCCGGTGTAAAGTCCACCGAGGACCCCTGCATCTATAAGGTCTTCAAACACTTTAACTCGATAGGGACCAAAGGCCTCCGTATGCCTGGCCACGACGATGATTTCGTCAAAGATCGAACGGCATGTCTCAAGTACATATTCAAAAATGGGCCTTCCGCGGAGGAGGAGGAAGGCCTTCTGTTGCCCCATCCTCTTGGATCGGCCACCGGCCAAAATCACCGCAGTCACGTCCACATGGGTTTAATATCACGGCTCAAAGAAGGGCTTCAACTTTTCCCTTCTTGATCCTATCCTTGATCTTGATGGAAAAGATAGGATATCTCTGCACCTATGTCCCGGTGGAGCTGGTGGAAGCGGCGGGCTTTCGCCCGAGAAGGATCATCCCCGGATCGAGCGAGAAGGACGAGGTGCTGCTTGACCCCAACGTGTGTCCTTACCTGAAGGCAGTCCTATCCGGGCTTCGCAACGAATCGTTGGGGGGTTTGGTATTCATCAACTCGTGCGACGGGATGAGGAGGCTTTACGATGCGGTAAGATGGTTTTATCCATCCCTCGAAGTTTATATCCTGGATGTCCCGAGGAGCAGTGACGAGAAAGGGGTCCTTTACTACAGGGAGGTGATAGGGGATTTTTCGCGCTGGCTCGGTGACTTAAGGGGGAGGTCCCTTTCGGAGGAGGAGGTGAGGGAGGCCATAGACAGGTGCAACCGGAGGCGGAGGGCCTTCTTTGAGGTTTTGAAGAAAAGACCCAGGGCGGGGGACCTCCTGAGGGCCTTAAAGGGAGGCTTCCCGCCGGAAGACCTCTCGGGGGTCCGCCTTAAAGAGGATGGGGGCAAGGTGAAGGTCCTTGTGACCGGGTCCCTCCTTGAGGCCGATGGGATCCTGGACTGGCTGGAAGAACTCGGAGGGGAGGTCCTGATCCCGGATGTGTGCTCGGGACTGAGGGGCGCAGGATATGTAAAGGAAGGCGAGCCTTTTCTGGCCCTTGCCAAAGCTTATCTGGAGAAGCCTCCCTGTGCCAGAATGAAGGGGATCAGAAGGCAACTTCTGCAGAAGGCGGTTGAGGAAGTGCGGGCAGTTTTGGCCTATATTCCAAAGTTCTGCGACCATTACCTCTACGAGCTGGCCACCCTGAGGGAGATCTGCAAAGGGAAAGGAAGGCCGTTGCTTCACCTGGAGGGGGAGTATACCTTAGGGGTGCCCGAAGGGATCAAGACCCGTATACAGGCCTTCCTGGAGAGGTGGAGATGAGGTTCCTGTATAAGGCCCTGCGGAGTCCGAACTTCTGGAGGGTGCTGAAACCCCTGGTTTGTCTTTACGTGTCGCGGGAACGCAACCGTCCCTTCACCCTCTGGGTGGAATTCCTCTGCTGGGTACTCGGTGAGGCGTCAAAGAGGAAGAGGCCGGTTGTGTGGATAAACAGCTTCTTTCCGGTTGAGTTCGTTTATGGCCTCGGGGCCGTGCCCTTTTTGCCGGAGTTATTCTCGGCCATTGTGGCCTACTTCAACTGGACGCGGGGGCCGATCTTGAAGGGCAGTTCTCTGCTTTCGACCGATGTCTGCTCCTTTTACCGCTGTGCCATGGGGCTTCTGGATTATGAAGTGCTGCCCACCCCCGACCTCATCATAAGCTGCTCGCAGATATGCGACGGCACAAAGGCCTTCTACGAGGTCCTTTCCCATAGGATGGGCGTTTCCCATCTGTTGCTCGATGTACCCTACCGCAAAGATAAAAGGGCTAAGGCATACATTAAGGATCAGCTCATCGAGATCTTCGAAGAAGCGAGGCGACTTTTGGACCTCAGAACCCCTGTGGAGGAACTCAAAAGGAGCCTTGAGATTGCCAGAGGGACCGAGTCCGTCATGAGGGAGGTGGCAAAGCTCAGGAGGGCCGTTCCTGCTCCCTTCCCCGGAAGCGAAGGGATGAGCTATGTGGCCGGGATGTCCTTTTGGTCCCTGGGGAGTGAAAGGGGTTTGAGGTTCTTTGAGGCCCTGAGGGATCGCATCCTCCGAAGGGTGAAGGAACGCAGAGGCTATCTCCCCGAGGAGCGTTTCAGGGTCCTGTGGCTCCATCACATAAGGCCCTATTATCCCAACCCCATAGTATCCTTTTTGAACGAAAAAGGTGTGGCGATTGCTTATGAAGAGGTCAATTATCCATGGTGGCCAGTGCCTCGCGGTGACGACCCCTTTGAGGATCTGGCCGAAAAGATATGCGCCAACCCATGGGGTGGCCCCATTGAGGGGAGGATAGAGCTCGTGGAGAGGCTCGTTGAGGATTATCGGATCCATGGGGTGATTCACTTTTCCCACTGGGGTTGCAGGCAGTCCACCGGAGGCGCAATGGTGATAGGGGAGGTGGTAAAAAGGAGGGGGATTCCCTACCTGATCCTGCCGGGAGATGGTGCTGATCCTGACAATTACTCCCCTGGACAGACCATGACGAGGCTACAGGCCTTCTTGGAGGTGCTGCAACAGCGATGGCGCTTTATGCGGGTGTAGACGTAGGCTCAAGGACCACCAAGGTTGTGATCGTGGAGGGGGAAAAGGTGCTTTCCTCCGAAATCCTCCTTAC
>QMLA01000006.1 GCA_003646585.1 Deltaproteobacteria bacterium
GATGAGGGAGTCCTCCTTCCAGGTCTTTCTGAAGGAGCTTGAAGGAGGAGGGGTGGTCAAGGGATTGGTGGTGGAAGGGGGAGCGGGGTTTTCGAGGAAGGAGCTAGATGAGCTGGTGAAGGAGGCGATGGAATTGGGGGCAAAGGGCCTCGCGTGGGTGAGGATCACCGAAGGGGGCTGGCAGGGGCCTCCCTCCAAGTACTTCCCCGAGGGCTTGAGGGGGAGGATCATAGAACGGACCGGGGCCAGGACGGGTGATCTTTTGCTCTTTGTCGCCGACACCAGGCAGAGGGCCTGTGAGATCCTGGGAGAGCTGAGGCTGAGGCTTGGCAGGCGCCTGGGATTGATCCCCGAAGGTGGATACGAGTTCGCCTGGATAGTGGACTTTCCGTTGCTTGAATTCGACGAGTCCGAAGGACGCTATGTGGCCATCCATCATCCCTTCACCTCCCCCAAGGAGGAGGACATAGGGAGGCTTGAGGAGGATCCCCTCTCGGTGAGGGCAAGGGCCTATGACATAATCCTCAACGGCCACGAAATTGGTGGTGGCAGCATCCGAAACCACAGACCCGAACTCCAGGAGAGGATCTTCCGCCTCATCGGCTTTTCCGAAAAGGAGGCCCGTGAGCGATTCGGCTTCCTCCTTGAGGCCCTTCAGTACGGTGCACCACCTCATGGGGGGATCGCCCTGGGGTTTGACCGATTGATGATGATCCTCTGCGGCAGCGACACCATCCGCGAGGTCATACCCTTTCCCAAGACCCAAAAGGGCACATGTCCCCTCACCGGGGCACCTTCGGAGGTGGAGCCGAGACAGCTGAAGGAACTGCACCTGAAGCTGGGGCTCTAATCCAGGATTATCAGGAGCTTCTCCTTCGGGTGGATGAGGTCCTGTTTCAGGTTATTCCAGCGCTTGATGTCCTCAACGGAGACCCCATAGCTTCTGGCAATTCGCCAGAGATTCTCCCCCTTTCTCACCACGTGGACAATCTTCCTGTTGCCACCGGAGGTCTTCCTCAGGGAGAGGAAGCCCCTTGAGGGCTTGGGCACGAGGATGATCTGGCCAGCCCTCAGCCTCCGGGGATTCCTTATCCGGTTTATCCTTTTCAGTTCCCTGACGCTTATCCCGAAGATCCTGGAAAGCCTCCAGAGGGTGTCCCCGCGCTTGAGCCTGTATTTGACGAAGCCCGAATACCGCTTCTTTGATGCGGGGATCTTGGAGAAGCACCGAAGGAAGGCCTCCTTCTTCCCCTTCGGGATCCTCACCGTATAGTGGACATCGGGAGGGGTGCACCACCTCAACAGATGCGGATTCAGGTTGCGGATCTCCCGGACCGTTGTGCCCGAACACCGGGCTATGAGCTCCAGATCGGTCGCGGGGGGAACGGTGACCTCATCCCACTGAAGGGGGGGATCGTACTGGATGTCGGCGAAGCCGTATCTTTCGGGGTTTTTGGCGATGAGGGCCGCAGCGATCATCTTGGGAACGTATTCCTTGGTCTCCCTCTTCAGACCGGGATACTTTATCAGTTCCCAGTAATCCTCGGTCCGGTAGCGCCTCATGGCCCTGGAGACGGCCCCCTCGCCCGCATTGTAACCGGCTGCAGCCAGATACCAGCAGCGGAACATATCGTAGAGGTCCTTCAGATACTTGGCCGCGGCCACGGTGGACTTTATGGGATCCCTCCTTTCATCCACCCAGTAATCTATCCTCAGACCGTATTTCTTGGCCGTGCTGTAGATAAACTGCCAGGGACCGACGGCCTGCCTGTAGGAACGGGCCGTGGGATTGAAGCCGCTCTCTATCATGGCCAGATAGACGAGATCCTCGGGCAGGCCGTGCTCCTTCAAGACCTCCTTCATGATGGGGATATACCTGCCGGAACGCTTCAGCCACCGGGCAAACCTCTCCCTGGCCACCGTCTGATAAAACCTCAAGAAATACTCGACCCTGTCATTGAGGACGATCGGTATATCGAACTCAGGTCCCTCCATCTCCATGGGGGCCTCCTCCCGGGGTTCGGCCTCCGAAACCCCACCCTCAACGGAAAAGGCCTCAAGGGGCTCCAAAGGAGGAGGGACCGCACAGAAGTCAATTTCCTTCCCCTTCCCCTCCTTCGGGACCTCAGCGGACTCCTCCATGACCTCAGGAAGCGGAACAGCGGGCTCCTCCTTTGCGCTACTTGGTGCTTTGGGCAACTCCACCCTTTTGGGCATTTCAGATAACGGTGTTTCCCTCTGTACGATCCTTGGGGAGCAAGCAAAAAGAAGTGCAGAGGAGGTCACAAGGAGGATACACAGGGCTTTCCCCCGCATGACTGAATGCTAACTATCACAGCCCCAACCTGTGGGTCAAGGAAGGGAAATGGATGTGATTGCTTCGAGCAAGCTTGACAAAGGATGGGCGATTGTGTTTTAAAAGTCATCACCACTTTTTCCTTGAGGTACCGGTCATGAAATATGTGGCAATTTTCGTCATGTTTTTGTTTTGGGGGCTTTCGACAGTGGCCCTTGACAGGGAGGTGTGTTTTGAATGTCACGGAAGTGCCGATATCCTTTCGATGACCGAAGAGGAGCGTCTTGAGATGGTCGTTCCCTCCGAGGGGGCGGAAGAGTGGCCGCAGGGCCTTTCCACCCTTCATGTCGATCCGGATCGCTTCTCCCGGTCCGTGCATGGGGACTTCGATTGCCTGGATTGCCACTCTGACATCTCAGAGGTCCCCCATCCCCAGAGGCTTGGCAGGGTCGATTGTGGCATGTGCCATGAGGAGGTTGCCGAGGGTTACGAGGAGAGCGGTCATCCCGCCCTCTGTTATCAGTGTCATAATCCCCATTACGCCAGACCCTTTATGAAAGTCAGGGCAGGGGAGAGGTCATCGGTGTGCCTGACCTGCCATGATGCCGGTGAGCTCTCCGAGGAGGGTTATATCCATTCGAAACACATCCATACGGGGAAGATCTCCTGTACGGTTTGTCACACCCTGGATTCAGAATCGAGGCTCGTCCTCCGCCTGGGGCCCGAGGAAGTTGCGAAGGCCGTAAAGGGGAAGGAGGCCATCGATCTCAATGGGGATGGGTTTGTCGATTTTTCCGAGCTCAGGGGTTTGCTGCAGGGTTTGAGGGAGGCCGGTTTTAAGCCCACCCTGGAGGCTGAGGTATCGGTGAGTGAGCCTTCCCATAAATTCGGGATAAATGAAAAGTGGGAGGATTGCCTCAGGTGCCATTCCCCGAAGGGCCTCCTGCAGAGGAATCCCATCCTTGTGTCCCCTTCCCGCAGGGGGACGGTCCTCCTTGAGACCGAGCCGAAGGTTGTGACCTCCCTTTCGGACTTTTATCCGGTGGGGTCTGATCGTTTCAGCTATGATGATCTGAGGGAGTTATTCTCCCAAAGGGAAGAGGGGAAGTTCAACGAGGTCGTCTCCAGGATAGGATGGAAGTGGTTGGATATACTGGGGTATATCTTTGTGATAGGGGCCCTTGCCTTTGTGGCCCTTCATGGAGGCCTGAGGCTCCTGACTCTAAAGTGGAGGAGAAGACATCACGGAAGGGGGGGTTGAGATGCAGGAAAGGGAGATCCTTCATCCCCTTTGGGTGAGGGTTTGTCACTGGGTCCATGCGGTCTGCATCGTGCTTTTGATCCTCACGGGTTTCCAGATGCGCTTTTCGGATGCCCTGGGGATGTTTGCCTTTGGGAAGGCCGTTAGAGTACACAATTTTTCCGGTTTCCTCGTCCTTTTCACCCTGCTGGCCCTTGGGGGCTATTATGGTCTGAAGGGGCTCTTCACAAGGGTCTATGTCCCCACAAGGGAGGACATAAACAAGATACCCCTTTATGCCAATTATTATTTCGTCCGCTATTTCTTCGGTGATCCCCATCCCTTCACACCGAAACCCGATGACAAGTTCAACTCCCTGCAGAAGGTCACCTACTTCATGCTCATGTTCATCCTGCTCCCCCTTCAGATCCTCACAGGGCTCTTTTTGTGGGATCCCCGAACCTTTTCCTCTGCCATTTCCGCCCTGGGGGGGATAAAGGTGGTGGATGGGATCCACTTGATCTTGGCCTACAGCTTCTTTGCCTTCGTCATCGCTCACATATACCTTGCCACCCTCGGGCATACCTTCATCGCCCATTTCAAGGCCATGATTCTGGGATATGAGGATTAGCCCTCCGGCCTCTTAAGGCCGTATTTTTTGATCTTGTTGTAGAGGGTGGTGCGGTCGATCCCCAGGATCTGAGCCGAGCGCTGGATGTTCCAGTTGGTTTCGTTGAGGATCCTTTGGATGTGGGCCTTCTCCACGGCCTCAAGCGTTTTGTCCTGTTCGGGCACCTGGGAGGGACCGAGGCTCGGCAGTTGGATATCCTCAGGGGTGATGGCATTGCCCCTTGCGATCACCATCGCCCTCTCGATGACGTTCTCCAGCTCCCTCACATTTCCGGGCCAATCATATTGCATGAGGATCCTTAAGGCCTCATCGGATATCCTTTCGACCCTTTTCCCCATCTGGATGTTGAACTTCTCGATGAAGTGCTGAACCAAAAGGGGTATGTCCTCCTTCCTTTCCCTTAAGGGCGGAAGCTGGATGGTTATCACGTTGAGCCTGTAATAGAGGTCCTCCCTGAAACGTCCCTCTTCAACGGCCTTCTGGAGGTTGCGGTTTGTGGCGGCGATGATCCTCACGTCCACCTTTATGGGCTTTGTCCCCCCGACCCTCGTGAACTCCCTTTCCTCCAGGACCCTGAGCAGGGCCAGTTGCATCTTGGGACTTATGTCGCCGATTTCGTCCAAGAATAGCGTCCCCCCATGGGCGAGTTCGAACTTGCCCTTTTTCTGGGTTATGGCATCGGTGAAGGCTCCTTTTTCATGGCCGAAGAGTTCACTTTCGAGAAGTGTGTCGGGAATGGCGACGCAGGAGACGGCCACAAAGGGACCATTGGCCCGCGGGCTCTCGTTGTGAATGGCACGGGCCAGGAGCTCCTTTCCGGTGCCGCTTTCCCCCAGGATCAGGATGTTGGAGTTGCTCTTGGCCACGGTCCTTGCGAACTCGAAGATCTGCTGCATCTTGGGGCTCTTGCTCACCAGATCATGGAACTGGTACCGCTTCTTCAGCTCCTTCCTCAGATAGGAGACTTCCCTTGCGAGTTCGCGGCTCTGAAGGAGCCGTTCTATGAGCAGGGACACCTCTTCGGGGTCCAAGGGTTTGACAAGATAATCGTAAGCGCCCTTCTTTATGGCCTGAACGGCGGTATGGACCGTGGCATAGGCCGTGAAGATGACCACGTGGGTGTCGGGGCTTTGCTCCTTTATCTTCTCCAGGAGCTCGATGCCGTCCATACGGGGCATCTTCAGATCCACAAGGGCTATATCCCAGGGACGCTCCTTGAGCTTCTCGAGGGCCTCAAAGCCGTCGGAGGCAGCTTCGGCCCTGTAGCCCTCCTCCCTCAACCACTCGACGAGGGATTCGCGCACGATCTCCTCATCGTCCACAACGAGTATGTTTATATCACCCTTCATCCCTCGGTTGTCCCTCGGGTTCGATCCTTATGGGCAATTTTATTGTGAAGGTCGTGCCTTCGCCCACCTTGCTCCTCACCGATATCTGGCCTTTATGCGAGTTGATTATACCGTAGACCACCGAAAGCCCCAAACCGGTGCCCTTCTCCTTGGTGGTGAAGAAGGGATCGAATATCCGCGGGATATCCTCCTCCTTTATCCCCACCCCGGTATCTGATATCTCCACAAGCACCGCTTCCTCGTCCTGGAGGTAGGACGTCTTTACGCGGATGGTCCCGGAGGAGTCCTGGATGGCCTCCGCTGCGTTTATCAGAAGGTTCAGGAAGGCCTGACGCAGCTGGGCCGGATCGGCCACGATGGGGGGCAATTGGTCCAGTTCCTTCTCGAGGGTTATGTTCTGCAGGGCAAGCCTGTTCGAAACCAGGGTCAAGGCCTCCTCTATGACCGCATTCACGTCCACCCCTTCCCTGAAGGAAGGTTCCCTCCTTCTGGCGAAATCCAAGAGGTTTTTGACGATGGTGCTGCAGCGCTCCGTCTCCCTCTCCATGATCCTCAGGTAGGACTTGAAGCGCTGGCATTCCCCGTTGGCCATCTGGGCGAGCTTCCTTTGCATGAGCTTGGTGTAGGTGAGGATGCCGCTCAGGGGGTTGTTGATCTCGTGGGCGACACTGGCCGCAAGTTTCCCCAGGGCCGCCAGCTTTTCGGTCTGAAGGAGCTGCTGGTGCATCTGCCTGAGTTCGCGGGTCCTCTCCTCCACCCGCTGCTCTAGGTTCTCAACCAGTTCCTTTATCTCCTGATTTGCCCTCTTGAGCTTCTCTATCATGTCGTTGAAGGCCCGGGCCAGTTCACCGAGTTCGTCCTCGGAGGTAACTGGGATCCTGTAATCGAAGTTGCCCTCGGCCACCCTCCTTGTCCCTTCGAGGAGCTGTTTTGTCGGACGGTAGACGTTCTGCCGCAAAAACAGGCCGATGATGAGGGAGAGCAGGGCCACAGTGGCCCCTGCCCAGGGGATGGTCCTCTTGAAGAGGCGCCTGATCCTCTCGTCGGTCTTCTTCAGCGACAGGGTTACATCCAGCACCCCCAGGACCTTCCTTTGGGGGGGATGGGCATGGCAGGGGGCCTGATAGCAGGCAGGCTCGTTGTAGATGGGAGTTATCATGCCGTGGACCCTGCCCTCCGGGGTCTTGAAGATGCGGGTCCGTTTGGGGATGTCCAGCTTTTCCAGGGGACGATCCTGAGCGTGGCAGACGTAACATGCCTCCGCCCTCATATCCACCCGCTGGCCGATCTCGGAGGAATCAGACGAAAAGGTGATGACCCCCTCCTTGTTGAAGATCCTCACCCGCACAATTCCTTCCTGCTTCCCTATGATCCTTATGGAGTAATAGAGGGCATCCCGGTAGTTGTGGAGCATATCAAACCACAGGCTCCGCATAATCACATCGCTCAATTGCTCCGTGCGGGCGATTACCTCCTCCATCAGATACTTCTTCTTCGTCTGAAGGTTCACATAGGTGAGTCCGCCGATGGCTATGGCAGCGGCTATGCTCACCCAAAGGATGAGCTTCACGCTCAGGCTTCGTCCCAGGCGCAAACGCATCTACCGGCTCGCCTCCTTCCTGCTGTGGCAGTCCTCACAGCCCACAGGGCCGCCCACCTCCCGGTGACAGCCGAGACAGAGCCCGTGGTAGGCCCCCTTCAAGCCGATACCGGTCTTCCTCCGGGCCCCTTCGTAATGATAGACGGTTATCTTGGGGTGGCACTCCGAACAGCTCACCGGTTCATCGCTGTGATGATGGCACTCGGAACAATCCCCGGCATAATCCATATGGGCCTCATGGGTGAACTCAACGGGGCCGTAGAGGTTCTCCAAGGAATCCATCGTGATGACATCAAAGGCCCAGGCAAGGGCCACAAAGGCCAGGGAAGCAGCAGCCAACAAAATCGCCCTCTTCATCTCCTACCTCCTTACCTTGTTACCCCAAGGGATCTATCGGCGACCGCAGCTTCTTCCTCGGATTCGCTGTAAACTGGCATTCGGTTGACCACCCACCTGAAGGCCCAGATCTCGGTGAGCACTATGGCGGCCGTAATCCATATCTCTATCAGGGAAGGATAGTACCTCTGGCTCAGGGGCAGATACCACCTGTAGGCGATGAGCACGTAGTTGAAGCGGTTGAGGATTATCCCGATCATGGTCCAGAGGGCCGCCACCTTTATGGCCGTGAAGTTCTCCCTCCTGATTCCCCTTATGAACAGCAGCGCTGGAAATAGCACAAAGCCCAAGACCTCCACCAGATACCATCCGCCCATCGGCGAGGCGATGTAACGCCACCCATAGCCGTGCACAAATACCAGGGCCTTAAGGAACAGATAGGCGAACATCGCCCCCACACAGCCCCGGGCCAGCCCCAGGAGGATCGAAGGATGGGCATGATGTACCTCTTCGGGGATCCTGTATTTGAACACCCTGTGGCTGATGGAGCCCTCAAAGATCACCATGGAGAGGCCGCCGAAGATGCTGGAGACGAAATAGAGCACCGGGATGAACTCGGTCCACCAAAGGGGATGGATCTTGTTCTTGGCCATCAGCACGAGCGCCCCAAGGCCCGATTGATGAAGGGTGGACAGGGTCACCCCGAAGATCACCGCCCCCAGGGTCAACCCCGAGAGGACCCTGCGGAGGTATTTGAGACCCAGCCACTCGGCGATGATCGGAGAAAACTCTATCAGTTCGGTGAGCATGTAAAGGAGGAAGTGCCAGGCCACAAGCCAAAGGACGGAATTGTAACCGAACTTGTTGCCTATTATGGGGTTGAATATATTCCACCACCTTCCTAGGTCGAGGAATATGGCCCCTGCATAGAACATGTAGGCCAGAAGGCCATTCAGGACCGTCGCCCTGATGATGGGGTGATATTTTTCGTTGCGGAGCACATAGACCACGAAGGTCAGACAATACGCCCCCCCTGCAAAGGCCACGCCACACATCACATCAAAGGCGATCCATATCCCCCACGGGAAGTCCTGCGAGAGGTTCGTGGTCGCCCCGAGCCCCTTCCACAGCCTCAACACGATGAGCACTATCCCTATGAGGATTATGGGGGCCGTGATGACATTGAAGGGGGTGAAAATTGGTCCCTTGGGCTTAAGCTCCTGCAGTATGAACTTCCGTATCTCCTTTGGACTACGCTCCAGCATCTCTATTCCTCCTCCTTCTTAGTGAGCTGACTTAGGGCCAACATCATGGAAGGCCAAAGGACGAAGATGAAGGGGACCGCATAGAGGAACCCCGTGGTGTACTCTGGATAGGGCTTCATGCCGAGATTGGTCTGGAAGCCCAACTGCTCAAAGGGTACCGCCGAAAGATAAAGGAATCCGGTACCCCCGACCTCATGTTCACCGTAAATGTGGGGATAATAGCGGTCGGGGTGGGTGTAGATCCTGGTCCTCGCCTCATGGATCAAATCCCTGCGGGGACCGAAGATCAGGGCCTCCTGGGGACAGGCCTCCACACAGGCCGGGATCTTGCCCTCCTTGAAACGCTCCCAGCACATATCGCACTTCTTTATCTCGGGGATCGCCTTCTCGTACTCGAACTTGGGGATGTCAAAGGGACAGGATACCATGCAGAGCCTGCACCCCATGCAATTCTTGGCCCATGTGACCTGCCCGGTGGGACGTTTCACCATCGCCTTGACCAGACACGCAGCCACACACGCCGGCTGATTGCAGTGCATGCACTGGATCTTTACGAAGACCTCCCCCTTCTCGGTCTCAAAACGATTGACCACCGTCAACTGGGTCGTGCTGGGCCTCCTCTTCCTCTCAAAAACCCTCTCGTCCCCGACCTCCGGAACGGGAAGCCCATGACTCTCGGCACAGGCAACCTCACAGCTCCTACACCCGATACAACGCGTCGTGTCCACCAAAATGCCCATGAACTCGACCCCGGGCCTCTCCTCGGCCCGAACCCCTAAAGGACCCAATCCCATACCCAAAACCCCTGCTCCTAAAGCCTTGAGAAAACTCCGTCTGTCCATCCCTCTTCTCCCCCCTTTCGTGGTTCAATCCAAAACACAAAAAAGCAAGACCAATGCCACTTTTCACCATAATAACAAAAAGTGAAAAATTACACAAACCTTCCGGGAAATCCCCTTCCTGCTGAATTTCTCCACACAGTTTGGTGCCTCTCACCGCAGAACCCCTCTGGTTGCCGCGGGAAGGTGTTGGGAAATTCAACGGCTTTGTCGAGGAATTCGACACCCCCCTGGGATTCCCAGGGGGGTGTTGGTTTTGGTTATGTTTCCGGGATGAGGAATTCGCGGGCTATATCGTCCCAGTTGTCCGGGGAGAGGGCGCGGGCGAAGCCGCTTATGGGAGCACCGCCGTCTTGGTAGACCAGGCCCAGTTCTCCTCCGAGTCTCCTACCCAGGCGTTCCAGGGTGGTTTCTATCCAGCCCTTGAGGGTTTCGCCCTTAAGGAGGTTTCTCAGGTCCACCCTGGCGTTTTCGGGTTTGACCTTGAGGAGCCAGCCCTCTCCGTAGGGGTCCATGTTCAGCAGGGTGGGGTTTTCCAGGACCTTCCTGTTTATGGCAACCACCTCTCCGCTCACAGGCGAAAGCATCTCTATGGTCTTTCCCCCGATGACCATCCTCCATCCGATGTCTCCCTGTTTCACCTTGGAGCCCACCGTGGGCAATTCCACCGCATCGGGTCTCCCCACCAGCTTCTGGGCGAAATCGTCAACTCCCACCTTGAGGAGGCCGTCCTCGGGAAGGGCCCAGCTATGGCCCTGGTGATAGTAGATCCCCTGGGGGAAGTTGAACCATCCCCACAGCACCGAAGCGGCCCTCCCGACTAGCCTCATTCCGGCCCTCACCGGACCCCTTACCAGCCTCCACACCGGCACTATCGAGATCAAGAAGAGGATAACCAGGATGTACTCGATGCCTTTTGTGGCGAAGATGTCGACCCATTGATATTGGAACAGTTCCATGGCTCGCCCTCCTTACAGTCGATTTTTCCCCTCAGCCGAGGTCTCCCCCAGCCTCAAAAACTCCCCGACTAAGGTCTGCCAATGGCGGGGATCGATCCCCTTCAACCAGTCCCTGCTCGGTTCCCCTCCATCTGCCAGGGTTTCCTCCCCGGACCCAAGGAGGGAACAGAGCCTCTGGACCTCCTGGGAAAGCCATCGTCTCGCCTCCTCGGCCGGCATCAGCTCCCCGATCTTCCCCTGGGGCTTGACCTTGAGCAGCCATCCCCTGCCGTAAGGATCGCAGTTCAGAAGCGACGGGTCCTCCTTCAGTTCCCCATTCCCCTCGATGACCTCGCCCTCGAAGGGCAGGGTCAGCTCGAGCGTCCCCTTTTCGGTCTCCAGGACCAGCAGGCCTTCCCCCTTCCTTATGGCCTCACCGGTCCCGGGCAGGGATACCCTCCTTACGAGGCCAATCAGGAACTGGGCAAAGTCATCCAGACCCAGCCTCAACCCCTCCCCTTCCTCCCTCACCCAGAAGTGCGCCTTCAGGTATTTGGCCCTGGGATCCACCAGGAATCCCCTCACCGAGCCGTAAGGTCCCGCCGAAAGGTCGCCCCGGCTCACGGTCAGAAAGAGGGGGCATTCCCTGTATCTCTCGGTACAGCAGAGATTGTCCGGATCGTAAACCCCCGAGACGGTGATCTTCTTTGCGGGGAAGAGCTTGCAGTAGGTCATCGTCTCCAGCTCCACGAAGGGGCAGATCCTCTTCTGTTCACCCCTCTCCTTATCGGCCACCTCCCGGTAGATGGGGCAACGGCGGTAGTTGCCCTTGAGGCAGAAGTTCTCGGGGGAGTAAAGCCTGTCAAAGGGAAGGGGCTTCTTAAGGGGGAAGGCCCTGCAGAGGACCACCTTCTCCTCCTCGAGAAAGGGACAGACGGTATTTGACAGTCGCTTCTGCATCCCTCCTATTCCTCCTTGTCGGCCTTCTCCCCTCCGTCCGCCATCGTGAGGCCGAGTTCCATAGGGGCCATGCCCCTGCCAAGGGCCCATGCCCTCAGGGCCTCAAACCAGCCCCCCAGGGTTTTGCCCAGGGGATAAAAGACCACAAGGCCCATGAACCCCACCACCAAGATCCCTATCGCCACAAGGATTGCGATCTTCACGCCTGCCATTTCCTTCACCTCCTTTCCAAAAGGTTCTACCCCTTCACTGCAAGGGCCGTGCCAAAGCCTTTCCCCTCTCCCTGCAGCAGCCGAAGGGATTGCGGGAAGGGGGTGTGCTGATCAATTCAACACCTGTGTCCGCTTTTTCAACGCTTGAGGGCTTTCAGGAGGAAGTCCTTGCATCCCCTGCAGAGGCCCATTCCCTTTTGATCCACCGCCAAGACGTTGTGGGCCACCGACATCACGCATTCCCTCTGGGAGCAGTGGATCAGGCCGAAGGTGTGGCCGAGCTCGTGTTTTATCTCCTTTATGAGCCTGCGGTGAAGGAGGGCCAGGTTGGGGGGGAGGCTGTAGAATTCCTGCCTCAGGCGGGCCAAAGACACGATCCCCACCTTTCCACCCAGTTGGGCCTCGCCGAACACGAAGGTGAGGATGGGGATGAAGAGGTCCACATCCACTATCAGGAGGGCCTTTTCGGCCTTTGGGGGGACTTTCTTCAGCAGTCCCTTGAGGATCATGGTCGAGTGGAACTGCCGCCTGTTGGCGTCAAAATAAGGGCGGAGATCGATCTTGATCTTCTGGACCCTGGTGGGGAGGAGGAATTCCTCTTCGACCTGAAGCCTTATCGCCTCGGTGTCCACCTCGTCGAGGTTTTCGCGAAAAAGCAGATATATGAACCTCTCTCCCAAGGTCCTCCCCCTGGACAGCGGGGGAATTTTGCGTTATTTTAACAAAGGTCGGGATGTGGCTCAGCCTGGTAGAGCACCGCGTTCGGGACGCGGGGGTCGCTGGTTCAAATCCAGTCATCCCGACCATTGATTTTTATGTGGACTTTGGGGTTGAAGCCCTTAATC
>QMLA01000007.1 GCA_003646585.1 Deltaproteobacteria bacterium
AGGATCTGTTATTTACGGACCTTGAGGGATTCAACCGGAGGCTTGCCGAGTGGCTTATCGGGTACAATACGGTGCTTCCCCACTACAGCCTGGGTCTTAAGCCTCCGGTGAGATGGCTCCTTGAAAATCATCCCGAGTGCCAAAGGTTATAGGCCTATACCTGCCTTTGCCTGGGGAGTGATGATTGCTATAATTGCGGTGTGCCGGCGTAGCTCAGCGGTAGAGCGGCTGATTCGTAATCAGCAGGGCGTGGGTTCAAATCCCACCGCCGGCTCCAGTTAGTTAGGATGCCCCTTTGCCCCTGAGTTTCTCCCTTAGCGCTTCGGCCTTTCGGACGAACCTACTGCTGGGGAATTCCTCCTTTAGGGTTTCCAGGTATTTAAGAGCCTCTTCATACCTTCCCATCTTCTGGCTCACCACCGCAAGCAGATAGAGGGCCTCATCTTCCTTTCCCGATCCCTTGAGCTGCCAGGCCGAGAGAAATCGTCCGAAGGCCGCCCTGTATTTCCCCTTCCTCAGGTAAAACTTGCCCACGTAGATTTCGTGCTCGGCAAGGCGTCGCTTGCACAGGGCGATCTTTTGGTGGGCCTTCTCGGCGAAGATGGTATCGGGATACTTCTGCAAGACTTCTTCAAAGGCCCTTAGGGCCTCGCGGGTGGGTTCCTGATCCCTGTCCTTGGGGCGCATCTGCTTGAAGTGACACATGGCTATCTGGAAGTCCGCATAGGGAACATCGGGATGGAAGGGGTAGCGTTTCTTGAACTCGGTGTAACGCTCGATGGCCTCAGAATACTCTTTGCGCAAAAACGCACAGTCGGCCATCTTGAGCTCGGCCTTCGCCACGAGATCCCTCTCCTCGGGGAAGTAACCCACCAGCCTCGAGAAGGCTTCTTTGGCCTTCTCGAGACGACCCTGATTGAACAGCTTCATTGCTTGGCTGAAGAGGACTGAGGGATCAGAGGGAGGAGCCTTGGAGGAAGGCCGCGCACAACAAAAAGACAAAATCCCCATCAAAAGGAGAAACGACAGCCGAATTTTCAAGTGACCCCCACCGGTCAAAAGGGGGAGGGGAAATCCCTCCCCCTTTTGGATTTAGCCAGATTCCTGTTGCTTCTTCATGGCCTCAAGGGCGGGTTTTACATATATCTCCCGGAGCTTGGGTTTGTCAATCTTTCCGGCAGGGTTCCTCGGAACCTGCGAAAAGACTATCTTTTCCGGCCACTTGTACTTGGCCAGGCCGCCTTCTTTACAGAACTGGATGACCTCCTCCTCGGTCATGGATTCTCCGGGTTGGAGTTCTATAACCGCCATTATGATCTCCACGAGCCTCGGATGGGGATACCCTATGACAGCCACGTCCTTGATCTTGGGGTTGCGGCGCAGGAAATCCTCAATTTCGACCGGAAAGATGTTCTCTCCTCCGCGGATGATGAGGTCCTTTTTGCGGTCGGCAAAGTAAATGTAGCCCTCCTCATCCATATGGGCCAGGTCCCCGGTGTGCAGCCACCCATCGACAATGGTCTTTTTCGTCATCTCGGGATTGAACGCATACTCCTTCATCAACCTTGGACCCTTCAGGAGCAACTCCCCAACCACCCCTGCCGGGACCTCGCGACCCTGATCGTCCACGATCTTGGCCTCCATGAAGGCCGTCGCCTTGCCGATGGAGCCGGGTTTGCGGAATATGTCCTCATCGTACAGATGGGTAAGCCCTCCACCTCCCCCTTCCGTTATCCCGTAGATGTTGCCCATCTTGATGTGAGGGAAGATCTTTTTGCTCTTCTCGAAGATCACCTGGGGCACGGGCTGGGCCCCGATCTCGATATTGCGGAGGTTGGAGAGATCATAATCCGCAAGGTTTATCTCCCCTTTCTCTATGGCGTTGAGAAGATCGGACCAGGTGGGCACCGTCAGCCATCCGCGGGTACACTTTTCCTCAGAAAGGGTCTTGATCAGAGAGGCGGGCTGAAGCTCCATGGGCATGACGATCTTTCCCGCCGCAAGATAACATGGAAAGGACAGAAACAGACTTCCGCTGTGATAGAAGGGATGGGCTGCTATGTAAACGCTCTCATGACCGAGGCTGTAAGTGAGGGCATTCCCTATGGCTATCCAGAAGAGGGAACGATGGGTGTGACACACGGGCTTGGGAGGGCCAGTGGTCCCCGAAGTGAACATCAACTCAGCCATATCTTCTTCATCCACATCTGCAAGCACCTCGGTGGGATCTCCCTTCTCCATGATCTCCTTATAGGAAATCATGTTCGGAGGGACATTCTCACCTACACAAATATACTTCTCAATATACGGCACATCCCCCATGATGGGTTCGACCTTGGGCAAAAATCCGTCTCCCAGGATGAATGCCTTACACTTGGTAGCGTCAGCAGCATACTTTATATCCGAGGATGCAAAACGGAAATTCAAAGGAGCTACAGCGGCACCTGTTTTTAGAACTGCCATGTAAGCTATATACCATTCAAGGCTGTTCATCATGAGATGAAGCACAATGTCTCCTTTTCCAACGTTACACTCCTTTATCAAAAAATTGGCAAGCTTATTGGTCTGTTCCTCAAGATCCCTCCACGTCAAAGCGCGCCTTAACCCCTTTGATGGCCAACTCTCAATGAGGAACTCCCTTTCAGGGTATTTGCTCGCATTGAGCCTGCAGAATCTAGCGAAGTTCTTGTCGCCCATCTTTCCCTCCTTCCATTTTTTTATACCGATATTTTATATTATAGGGTTTGAACAACTCACAAAGTTTGATATCATAAAATTGAAAATTTTTCAACCAGGAGGTGGGCGATGGGGATTTGCATTCATATAGGTGAAATGCTGGCGCGAAATGCCAGGATGTATCCGGATGAACTTGCCCTTGTGGAGCGCTCGCCTGCGGAGGGAAAGAGAAGGGAGATCACGTGGAAGGTCTTTGACAGGATGGCCAATAAATTTGCAAACGCTTTATTGAAACGCGGGGTAAAGAAGGGGGACAAGGTCATTCATCTCATGATGAACTCCATAGATTGGCTCATCGCCTACTTTGGGATCGTCAGGACGGGGGCCTGGGTGGTCCCCTTGAATTACAGGTTTACCAGCGAGGACATAAAGTACTGTGTGGATGTGGCTGAGCCCAAGGTCATGGTGTTTGGGCCCGAGTTTGTGGAACGGATCGAGGCCATTAGGGATCAGTGTTCCACGATAAGTCATTACATATTCGTGGGTGACGGGGAGAGGCCCTCCTGGGCTTCTTCCTTTGAGGAGGTTCTGGAGGAGGTCTCGGACAATCCGCCTTCGGTGGAGATCGCCTATGAGGACCCCTGTGGGCTGTATTTCACATCAGGCACAACGGGGAGGCCGAAGCCCATTCTGCTCACTCACAGGAATATGGTCTGTGCCTGTATCACCGAGAACGTCCATCACCAGCAGACCCATAAGGACAACTTCCTCCTTATCCCACCCCTTTACCACACCGGTGCGAAGATGCACTGGTTCGGCAATTTCATAGTCGGTGCCCCGGCGGTGATCCTTAAAGGGGTTTCGCCCGAGTGGATCCTGGAGGCAGTGAGCGAGGAGCGCGTGACGGTGGTCTTTCTGCTTGTCCCCTGGGCCAACGACATACTGATGAAGCTTGACAGCGGCGAGGTCAAACTGGACAGGTACAACCTCGAACAGTGGCGGCTTATGCACATGGGGGCCCAGCCCATCCCTCCCTCGCTGGTGAAGCACTGGAAAGAGTACTTCCCCAACATGGCCTATGACACCAATTATGGGCTGAGTGAGGCCACAGGACCCGGCTGCGTCCACCTGGGGATCGGGAACGAGCACAAGGTGGGGGCAATAGGGTTGCCCGGTTTCAACTGGGAGGTGAGGATCGTCAATGAGGCCGGTGAGCCCGTCCCCCAGGGGGAGATAGGAGAGCTGGTGGTCAGGGGCGATGGGGTTATGAGGGAGTATTACAAGAACCCCGAGGCCACTGCCGAGACGATAAAAAACGGCTGGCTTCACACCGGTGATATGGCCAGGCAGGATGAGGACGGTTTCATATGGCTTGTGGACAGGAAGAAGGACATCATCATATGCGGAGGCGAGAACATCTTCCCCGTGGAGATAGAGGACTTCCTGCACACCCATCCCAAGATCAAGGACGTTGCGGCCATAGGTTATCCGGACCCGAGACTGGGAGAGGTGGTGGCGGTGGTGATAGAGCTCAAGCCGGGAGAGAGCATGACCGAAGAGGAGGTCTTCAAGTATTGCGAATCCCTCCCGAGGTACAAGAGACCGCGGAAGGTCTTCTTCGGTACCGTACCCCGGAACCCCACCGGAAAGATCGAGAAGCCCAAGCTCAGGAAACAGTATATTGGCACAGAGGCTGCCTTTAAGATCTCGGGATAGGGAACTTGAGGAATTCTCCAAAACCCTGAAGCAGGGGGCAGAGGTCCTGGGTCTTGCCCTAGATGAGGAGCGCATCGGAGATTTCTGCCTTTATTTTTCGGAACTCAAGAGGTGGAATCGCAAAAAGGACCTCACCGCCCTGAGGGATCCCAAGGAGGTGGCTATAAAGCATTTCCTGGATTCCATGAGCCTCCTGCGACTCCTTGCACCGAAGGAGAGGGTCCTCGATATAGGCAGTGGAGCCGGTTTTCCGGGGGTCGTGCTTAAGATCTGTGAGCGAAGCCTCGGGATTACGCTCCTTGAGGCCTCCTTCAAAAGGGTGGTCTTTCTCAAGCAGGTCAGGAGGATCCTGGGGCTTGAGGACCTTGAGATCGTTCACGGGCGGGCCGAGGACCGCGAGATCGTGAAGGCCTTGGGCCATGGCTTTGATGTGGTCATCTCCAGGGCCCTGGGGCCCCTTAAGGTGTTCCTCGCGTTCTCGGAACCCTACCTCGGCGAGCATGCAAGGGCCATTGCCATGAAAGGGCCGAGGTGGAGGGAGGAAGTGGAAGGATTGGGAGGGGTTTCCTTTCGCCTCCAGCAGGTATTGGAATTTGAGCTTCCCTTCTCCATGGGAAGGAGGGCCCTTTTGGTCTTTTCGCGAACTTGAACATCCTCATCCCGGATGATATCCAAGAGCAAAGCCGATGGGGTGATCATAGCCATAGCCAACCAGAAAGGGGGCGTGGGGAAGACCACCACTGCCGTGAACCTCGGGACCTCCCTCGCATCGAGGGGGAAGAGGGTCCTTGTGGTGGATGCCGACCCCCAGGGGAATGCCACCACGGCCTTCGGCTTCGAAAAGGATGAGTTGACCCACACCCTCTATCACGCCCTCATCGGAAAGGTGACCCCCAGGGAGGTCATCCGGGGGACGGAGGTGGAGGGGCTGCATCTCATTCCCTCCAACATCCACCTTATCGGTGCCGAGGTGGAGCTGATGGATGATCCCAGCAGGGAGCAGCGTTTGAGGGAGGTCCTGAAGGAGGTGAAGGACGGATATGACTTCATCCTGATAGACTGTCCCCCCTCTTTGGGGCTTTTGACCCTCAATGCCCTTGTGGCATCCGAATCGGTCATAATACCCCTTCAGTGCGAGTTCTATGCCATGGAGGGACTCACGCAGCTTTTAAGGACCATAAGGCTTGTCAAGGAGAGGTACAATCCCCCCCTCAAGGTGGAGGGGATCCTTTTGACCATGTACGATGGCAGGAACAACCTATCCCGGCAGATCCTGAAGCAGGTCCGCGAGCACTTCGGTTCGAAGGTCTTCGAGACTGTAATCCCCCGCAACGTGAGGCTCAGCGAGGCCCCGAGCTTTGGTAAGCCGGTCCTCCTCTATGACCGCAATTGCACGGGCTCGAGGAGTTACCTTGAGCTGGCCCAAGAAATCGTGGAGCGCCGTCATGGTTAAGAGGAAGGTCTTGGGAAAGGGACTGGATGCCCTCCTCAAGGGGACAGGAATGCCCGAGGGGGAGGTCTTCATGTGCGACATCGACAGGATCACCCCGAGCCCCCTTCAACCCAGACGGGCGGTGGACGAAAAGGGCCTTGAGGAGCTGGCCAGCTCCATCAGGGAGAAGGGCCTTCTTCAACCCCTGATTGTCCGATCCAGGGGGGAGGGCTATGAAATTGTGGCCGGAGAAAGGCGGTGGAGGGCGGCCCTTCGGGCGGGACTTAAGAAGGTGCCCGTGATCGTGAGGGAGGTGTCGGATCGGGAGGCCTTGGAGATCGCGCTGGTGGAAAATCTCCAGCGTCAGGACCTGAATCCCCTTGAGGAAGCCGAGGCCTATCGGGTCCTGATCGAGGACTTCGGCTACACCCAGGAGGAGGTGGCCAAAAGGGTCGGAAAGGACAGGTCATCGGTGGCCAATGCCTTGAGGCTCCTCAAGCTCCCCGCCGAGGTCAAGGAGGCCTTAAAGGAGGGAAGGATAACGGCCGGGCATGCCCGGGCCATCCTTTCCGCGGGTCCCCTTGAGGACCAGCTCGAGCTCTTCAGGCGGATCCTAAAGGGCGATCTCTCGGTCAGGGAGGCCGAGGGCATCGCCAAAAGGAAGAGGGGCGAGCAGGAGGCCGTTGATCCGGACCTGGAGTTGCTCCTGGACGAATTGAGGGAGATCCTCAGGGCCCCGGTCAGGATCCGCGGGTCCAGGGGTCGGGGCAGGCTGGAGATAGAATTCCATTCGCTGGAGGAGCTGGAGAGGATCATCGAGATCATAAGGGAGGGAGGTCGTAAGTGATGGGGAAGGAGAGGGAGCAGCAGTGGGGCGAGGTGAACGGGTTCCTAGGGAGAGAAACGGCCTTTGAGGGCAAATTGGACTTCAAAGGGGCCGTCAGGATCGAGGGGAATTTCAAGGGCGAGATAAGGACCCCCGATCTCCTCATCATAGGGGAAGGGGCAAGGGTCGAGGGGCAGATTGAGGTGGGCACGGCCATTATCCAGGGAGAGGTGCTGGGAAACATCCGGGCCTCAAAAAAGGTCGAGTTGAGGTCCTCGGCCAGGTTAAGCGGCGATATCTCCACCCCCCTTCTGGTGGTGGAGGAGGGTGCCTTCTTTGACGGAAGCTGCAAGATGGCAGAAGGTGGATTCCCAGAGGAAGGATGACCCCCCTGGAGCTCAAGAAAAAACTGCGCAGGGCCCTGTTCGGATACGGCACCCAGAGGGTTGCCCGAAAGGGGCTAAGGAGGGCTGCCGTCCTCGTTCCCCTCCTCCTCAAGGAGGGCTCCCTTCATGTGCTGCTCATAAAGCGATCGGCAGGGCTTCCGCAGCATGCCGGCGAGATCGCCTTTCCCGGCGGGAGGGTTGAGCCCCGGGATGCCTCCCCCAGAGAGACGGCCTTAAGGGAGGCGTTCGAAGAAGTGGGGCTCGATCCGAGGGATGTGGAGATTGTGGGGAGGCTCAACGAGGTGGTCACCAGGACCCGATTTCTCGTTACGCCCTTTGTGGGCATCGTCCCCTATCCCTATCCCTTCAGGGCCGATGGACGGGAGGCCGAGCGCCTGCTCCTTTTGCCGCTTGAGTGCTTCGGGCGCGAGAAGGCCACCGAGAGGCCCTGGGGCGGGCAGAAGGTCCTGTTTTACCACCTGGGTCCCCACACGGTGTGGGGAGCGACGGCCCAGATCCTCACCGAACTCGTGGAGCTGCTGACCTCCTCCAGGATTTTATGCACTCGATGACCTCCTCGGGCTCGTCGCAAATGGTGAGGAGCCCGAGGTCCTCGGACGATATACACCCATCTCCGAGGGCCCTTTCCCTGAGCCAATCCAGCAGTCCCTTCCAGTAATCCCTCTCCACCAGGATCAGGGGCAGGGGGCGGGTCTTGCGCGTCTGAACCAGCGTCAGGATCTCGAAGAGCTCATCGAGGGTCCCGTACCCCCCGGGAAAGAAGACGAAGGCCACAGAGTGCTTCGTGAACATGACCTTCCTGACGAAGAAATGCCTGAAGCTCAACCTCACATTGGGATAGGGATTTGGGGGCTCCTCTGTGGGCAGGTCTATGTTCAAGCCAACCGATCTCCCACCGGCCTCAAGCGCTCCGCGGTTTGCGGCCTCCATTATCCCCGGGCCACCCCCGGTTATGACGCTGTAGCCCTCCTCAACCAGGGCCTTTGCCAGCTCATAGGCCTTGCGGTAAAGGGGCGAACCCTCCCTGATGCGGGCCGAACCGAAGATGCTCACTGCCGGCTCCACCTTTATCAGGGTCTCGAAACCGTCCACAAATTCGGCAATGATCCGAAACAACCTCCAGGATTCCTTGAGGCTCAGGTAATCGAAGAAGTAGCTGTCCTTCCTCCTCTTCGGCATCTTCTCCTCCTCTACTTGCCGATGGGGTAATTCTGTCTTTATTGGGCTTTGTTGACAAGAAGGGGGGCTGGTGAGAATATTTACTGAAAATTTCAACAAGGTAGCCCATGAAGAAACGCACAGGGGCGCAGATCCTTCTGGAGTGTTTGAAAAGGGAGGGCGTTGAGGTCATCTTCGGCTATCCCGGGGGCGCGATCCTGCCCCTTCTGGAGGAGATGTCCAAATGGGATTTCAAGTTCGTGCTGGTGAGGCACGAGCAGGCGGCGGTCCATGCCGCAGATGGATATGCTCGGGCGAGCGGTAAGGTGGGAGTTTGCCTGGTCACCTCGGGTCCGGGTGCGACCAATACCGTCACCGGAATAGCCACCGCCTACATGGATTCGGTTCCGGTGGTCGTCTTCACGGGGCAGGTGCCGGTGAGCCTGATAGGAAACGATGCCTTCCAGGAGGCTGACATCGTCGGCATCACGAGACCCTGTACCAAGCACAATTACCTGGTGACCGATGTGAGGGATCTCTCCAGGATAGTGAGGGAGGCCTTCTACATTGCCTCAACCGGCAGGCCCGGACCAGTCCTTGTGGACTTGCCCAAAAACGTCCTTACCGCCCAGACCGAGTTCCATTATCCGGAAAGGGTGGAGGTGAGGGGTTACAAGCCGACCCTGGAGGGGCATCTGCCCCAGATCCAGAGGGCGGCGAGCCTCATTCTCAAGGCCAAAAGGCCCGTCGTCTATGCCGGGGGCGGGGTGATCATCTCGGGGGCATCGGAGGAATTGATAAGGCTGGCCGAGCTCCTGGACATCCCCGTCACCACCACCCTCATGGGCCTCGGGGGGTTCCCGGGTACCCATCCCCTCTTTCTGGGCATGTTGGGCATGCACGGGACCTATCAGGCCAATATGGCCGTCACCGAGTGCGATGTGCTGATCGCCGTGGGGGCCAGGTTTGACGATCGGGTAACGGGGAAGGTGGAGGAGTTCTCGCCGAGGTCAAAGAAGATCCACATAGACATAGATCCCACCTCCATAAAGAAAAACGTGTATGTGGACATACCCATAGTGGGGGATTGCAAGCGGGTGTTGCGCAGGCTCTTGGAAGTCATCAATTCAAGCGGGGTCAATCCCGAGGAATACCGGAGGAGGCTTTCGGATTGGCATTGCCAGATCGAGCAATGGCGGAAACAGCAGGAGGCCTTCAACAACAACTACAACCGCCAGGGTGGCAACAGGATTAAGCCCCAACACGTGGTACAGAAGCTTTATGAACTCACCGGAGGGGAGGCCATTATCACCACCGAGGTCGGGCAGAACCAGATGTGGGCGGCCCAGTACTTCAAGGTGAACCACCCGAGGACCTTCCTCAGTTCGGGAGGATTGGGGACGATGGGTTATGGGTTCCCGGCGGCCATCGGGGCCCAGGTGGCCTTCCCCGACAGGCTCGTGATCGACATAGCCGGCGATGGCAGCATACAGATGAACATCCAGGAGCTCGCCACAGCGGTCCAGCACAACCTCCCTGTCAAGGTGGCCATCCTCAACAACGGTTACCTGGGCATGGTGCGGCAATGGCAGCAGCTCTTCCACGGAAGGATCTACTATGCCACAAGGCTCGGGGACTGGAACCCCGATTTCGTGAGGCTGGCCGAGGCCTATGGAGCCGTTGGCCTCCGGGCCACAAAACCCGAGGAGGTGGAGCCGGTCATAAGGGAGGCCCTGAGGATACCGCGGCCTGTGCTGATGGACTTCTGGGTGGAAGAGGAGGAGAACGTCTATCCGATGGTTCCAGCCGGTGAGCCCCTCACCAAGATGATCCTGCTTTAAAGGGGGAGGAGGGGATGAGGCAGGTCTTGAACGTCCTGGTTGAGAACCAATTCGGGGTCCTTGCCAGGATTGCGGGGCTTTTCAGTGGAAGGGGTTTCAACATAAAGAGCCTCAGCGTCTCCGAGACCCTCGATCCGAGTCTCTCCATAATGACCATAGTCACGGAGGGCGACGAGAAGATCCTGGAGCAGATCACCAAGCAACTTAACAAGCTTATTCCCGTCATAAAGGTCATCGAGGTGGGGGGAAAGCCCCATGTGGAAAGGGAGCTCATACTGGTAAAGGTCAATGCCAAGCCTGAAAACAGGGCCGAGATCCTGAGGATGGTGGAGATATTCAGGGGGAAGATCGTGGATGTGAGTTCCAGGACCTATACCATCGAGATGACCGGGGACGAGGAGAAGATAAGGGCCTTTCTGGAGCTGATAAGGCCCATGGGGATAAAGGAGATGTCCCGAACGGGCATAGTAGCAATGATAAGGGGGTGAGAGATGGCAAAGATTTATTACGACAAGGACGTATCCATTGAGCCCTTAAAGGGGAAGAGGATCGCCATAATAGGTTATGGTAGCCAGGGCCATGCCCAGGCCCAGAACCTGAGGGACAGCGGGCTGGAGGTGATCGTGGCCGAACTCCCCCACACCCCCAACTACAAGCTGGCCGAAAGCCACGGCTTCCGACCGGTCAGCGCGGAGGAGGCCACAAGGTCGGCCGACTACATCCAGATCCTGGTTCCCGACAATGTCCAGCCCCAGGTCTATCGCTCCTCCATAGAGCCCTTCCTCAGGGAAGGGCACATCCTGGGCTTCTCCCACGGCTTCAACATCCATTACAGCCAGATCGTACCGCCGCCCTTTGTCGATGTGGTGATGGTGGCCCCCAAGGGGCCAGGTCACTTGGTCAGGAGGCAGTTCGAGGAGGGCAAGGGAGTGCCAGCCCTTGTGGCCGTCCAGCAGGATGCCTCGGGATATGCGTGGCAACTGGCCCTGGCCTATGCGAAAGGCATAGGGGCCACAAGGGCCGGGGTCATCGAGACCACCTTCAAGGAGGAGACCGAGACGGATCTGTTTGGGGAACAGGTGGTGCTCTGTGGCGGGGTGACGGAGCTCATAAGGGCGGCTTTCGATACCCTTGTGGAAGCGGGTTATCAGCCCGAGGTGGCCTACTTCGAGTGTCTGCACGAGCTGAAGCTGATCGTGGATCTCATCTATGAGGGCGGCATAGCCCACATGCGCTCCTCCATAAGCGATACCGCCGAATACGGGGATATGACCCGGGGGCCAAGGGTTATAGACAGAAGGGTCCGCGAGACCATGAAGGAGATCCTCCGGGAGATCCAGGACGGGACCTTTGCCCGCGAGTGGATCTTGGAGAACATGGCCGGAAGGCCCGTTTACAACGCCCTCCGACGCCAGCAGGCCGCCCATCCCATCGAGGAAGTCGGCAGAAGGTTGAGGTCGATGATGAGCTGGATAAAGGAGAGAGGATGAGGTGTTGAGGGGCCTCCCCTTGAAGGAAGGCCTTCCGATGATAGTGCCCCTGGCGGTCGCAGGGGCGTTTTTTTTGGTATGGAGGTGGCAGGGGCTTGGTGTACTTTTCCTTGTGCTCTCGGCCCTCCTCTGGTTCTTCTTCCGGAACCCTCAGAGGATCCCCCCCGAGGGGGAAGACGACATAGTGTCCCCTGCCGACGGCAGGATCATCGAGGTCCGGGAAGGCGTCAGCATGCCCTCGCAGAGGCAGAAGGGGTGGCTTATAAGCATCTTCATGTCCCTTTGGGATGTGCACGTCAACCGCGCCCCCGTTGACTGTGTGGTGCGCTCGGTCGATCACAGAAGGGGCCGGTTCCTGCCGGCCTTCAAAGCCCAGGCCCCCCTGGAGAACGAAAGGTGCGTCCTTTTGGCGGAAGGGCCCAAGGGGGTGCCCATCGCCGTGGTCCAGGTGGCGGGGATCCTGGCAAGGAGGATCATCTGCAGGGTCAGGCCGGGCCAGCGCTTGAGACGGGGTGAACCCTTTGGGGCCATCGTCTTCGGCTCAAGGGTCGACCTTTACCTCCCCCTCGGGACCGAGATCCTCGTGGAGGTGGGGCAGAAGGTCAGGGCAGGGGAGTCGGTGATCGGGTGCCTGCCCAATGGAGGGGAAGATGAAGAGGGGCCGAGGTAAAAGGGGAAGGGGCGTCCCTTTTTTGCCCAATGGATTGACGGCGGCAAATCTCCTATGCGGCTTCTTTTCCCTGGTGAACAGCCACCACGGGAGGTTCGGGGAGGCCGCCCTTTTGATCCTGTTTGCCGCCTTCCTGGATGCCCTGGACGGGAGGGTGGCACGCCTCACCGGTTCCTCCAGCGGCTTCGGGAGGGAATTCGACTCGCTGGCCGATCTGGTGTCCTTCGGGG
>QMLA01000008.1 GCA_003646585.1 Deltaproteobacteria bacterium
CCTTCGGAGTCCTCCCGGATAAGGGATGCCTTTGAGGCGGGGGATTTCGCCAGGGCAGCGCTCCTGATCCGCGAAGCCTCCGAGGAGGTCTTCACCCTCGCCTCCCTCTTGGGGGAGGTCAAAAAGGGGATCCTCGGGGAGATACAGCGCGAAAGGATGGAGGAGATCTCCCTGATCCTGGACCAGATCTATTCGGAGTGGACCCCCCTGATTCGCCTCCTCCGCGAGGGAGAGCTCACCTTCCCGCCCAAGTTCCTCCGCGTGGCAGAATACGTCCTGATGGAGAGGGCCGAAAGGGCCGTAAGGGAGCTCTCGGGCGAACTCTTGGGGGCGGTGATGGAGGAAGTCAGGATCCTGGGCCTTTCCCTCGACTTCGATGCCCTGGCCCACGAGCTCCTGCTGAAGATGGAGGGGTTGCTCCCGGAGATGCTCCGGAGGCCGGAGGGTGAGGCTTCACAGAGGTTGAGGGAGGCCGTTGAGCTTTCCCGGCTCCTCCCCGTCCCTGTGCCCTTGGGCAAGGTCCAGGCCCATGTGCTGATGGCCCTCAAGGGACTTGCGGGAGATCCCCCCGGAGTCCTTCGGGAACTCGCCCAGATGCTCGGCGTGGAGGTTCGACCATGAGGAGGGGATGCGGTGTGTTGCTTCCCATAAGCTCCCTCCCATCACCCCATGGGGTAGGGGACCTGGGACCCGAGGCTTACCGGTTCGTGGACTTCCTCAGGGAATCTGGCCAGTGTCTCTGGCAGATCCTGCCCATAGGTCCCACGGATCCCGCCCTCGATAATTCCCCCTATCACAGTCCATCGGCATTTGCGGGGAATCCCGCCTTCATAAGCCTCGAGCTCCTCGTGGAGGAGGGTTTCCTGGACCGCAAGGACCTCGAAGGGATTGTGCCCTTTGGGGAGGGATGGGCCGATTACGAAAGGGCGATGGCCCTGAGGGAGAGGTTGCTCGATAGGGCATGGGCGGCCTTCAGGGGCTCCAGGAGCTGGCAGTGGGAGGCCTTCCTCGAGGAGAATGCCCATTGGCTTTGGGATTACTGTGCCTTCAAGGCCTTAAAGGCGCACTTCGGGGGAAGTCCCTGGTACCGCTGGCCCGAACCCTTCCGCAGCCACCACCCTGGGGTCATCGAGTGGGCGAGGGAGAACCTCGGGGAGTACCTTGAGAAGGAGGCCTTCCTCCAGTTTCTGTTCTTCAAGCAATGGAAGGCCTTGAAGGCCCGCTGCGAGCAGAGGGGGATCCTTGTGGTGGGAGATGTGCCCATTTACGTCCCCCACGACAGCGCAGATGTCTGGGCCAACCAGCAGATCTCCCAACTGGACGATCGCGGAAGGCCCCTGGCCGTTGCCGGGGTGCCCCCGGATTACTTCAGCCGGAGGGGGCAGAGGTGGGGCAATCCCCTTTACAGGTGGGAAGTGCTCAAGGAGAGGCGCTATGACTGGTGGGTTCGCAGAATAAGGCACAACCTGCAGCTCTTTGACGTACTGAGGATCGACCACTTCAGGGGGTTTGTCGCTTACTGGGCCATCGATCCGGACTGCCCTGATGCGAGAAGGGGGAGGTGGATGGAGGCACCGGCCGAGGATTTTTTCGGGGAGTTGGAGAGGCACTTCCCCCGGCTGCCCTTCATAGCCGAGGACCTGGGGGTGATCACCGCCGATGTGAGGGAGGTGATGGCTCGCTTTGGCCTTCCTGGCATGAAGGTCCTGCTTTTCGCCTTCGGCGAGGATTTCCCTAACAGCCCCTATCTCCCCCACAACTACCCCCGTAACTGTGTGGCCTACACGGGAACCCACGACAACAACACGCTGCTGGGTTGGTTCCTGGAGGAGGCCTCCGCTGCCGAAAGGGAGAGGCTCTTCAGATACACGGGGCGGAGGCTTGAGCCGGAGGAGTTGCCTTGGGAACTGATCAGGATCCTGATGGCCTCAGTGGCCGATGTGGTGATCGTCCCCATGCAGGACCTTTTGGGGTTGGGGTCCTGGGCGAGGATGAATCGGCCTTCCACCTCCAACGGGAACTGGCGGTGGCGACTCAAGCCATCGCAGATCGACGGTGACCTACCCCCGCGGCTCAGGGAGATGGCCTGGACTTACGGGAGGCTCTGAGGGGGGAGGGCGGAGCCTGAATACCTCGCGGTCATGATCCTTCCACTTCCCCAGGGTCCCCCTGTATGCGTCCCTTATGCCACAGAGGATGGCCCTTGCGGCCCTCGGTCTTAAGGCGACGAGGTTACGCAAGATCTGAGCGAGGCACAGGAAGAGGTTGCAGAAGTGGAAGAAGGCCTTCAGGGGTTGGGACAGGAAGCGGTCAAAGACCACGATCCTGTTCCTGGTGCTGTAGTAGTAGCTCACCGGGCTGAATCTCCCCCCTGAGCTCTGGGCCCTTTTGTGAAAGACCAGGGCCCCCTTTGCCTGAACGACCTTGAACCCTAGCCTTCTGGCCCAAAGGCACAGGTCTATCTCCTCACCGTAGAGGAAGAGCCCTTCATCGAAATACCTGCGAGTATGGGTATGGATCCTCTCCAGGACATCCCTCCTTATGAGCATGGCCGCCCCATTGACCCACAGTCTTTCGCGATACCGGCAGGGGGAAGGGGAGGCCTGCGGGCGAGAACCGGAACCGAGGACCAGGGCCCCCACGATCCCCGCACGGCTTCCCTCGGCTACCTCCACCAGGACCTTCAGACAATGGGGATGGACCCGGGCGTCGTTGTTCAAGAACAGGAAGTATTGGGGTGGATCGCCCCTTGAGAAGCGGTGCAGGATCGCGAGGTTGTTTCCCCCACAAAAACCGAGGTTTTTCCCCGTACAGATAAGCTCAAGGGGTATTCTGCCCGAAGGGGCCGGGGGATCGGCAGGGGTAATCCCCTGAAGGATTTCCCTGAAGGAAAACTCATCCCCGTGCTCCAAGGCCCATTGCCTTATCCTGTTTCTGGAATCATCCTGGGAGCCATTGTCCACGACGATGACCTCATAACGGGGGTAATCCAGCCCCCTCACCGACTCCAAGCACTGCAGGGTCTCCTCCGGACCGTTCCAGTTCAGGATGACTATGGTTACGGCCGGCTGCACCATCCAGCAAAAATTTAATCAACCTAGGGGACCTTTGAAGAAGGCCTTGGAATCCTTGACAAGGATAGCAGCGATGTGATAAAGGGCACAAGGATTTTAAAACACAGAGCGCATAAGGGGCTTATGGCCTTGTCAGAGGGAGGTGGAAGATGGAGAGGCTTGAGAGGGATCTCGAATTTTATGGAGTTTCGCGGAGGGACTTTTTAAAGTACTGCGCATCCTTTGCTGTGCTTTTCGGGCTTTCGGAGCTCGAGTTCACGAGGCGTCTGGCCCATGCCGTGGAGAAGGCCGAAAGGAAGCCGCCGGTCATATGGCTTGAGGGTCAGGATTGTGCCGGATGTACCGTATCCTTTGCCGGTCTCCTTTATCCCCCGGTTGGGGCGATTATCCTGGACAAGCTTTCCCTCAGGTACCACGAAACCCTTATGGCCTCAGCGGGTGAGCTTGCCGAGAGCGTCTATCATGAGACGGTGAAGGAAGGGGGTTATGTGCTGGTGGTGGAAGGGTCCATTCCCTCTTCGGATGATCGGTTTTGCCTTGTAGGGGGGAGGCCCTTCAGGGAGATAGTGCTTGAGGCCTCCAAGAACGCCACCTGCATTCTGGCCGTTGGGGCCTGTGCCTCCTTCGGCGGTATCCCCAAGGCCACGGTCTCCAAGGGCATGGGGGTCAAGGACCTGGTGTCAGGAAAGCCCATCATAAACCTCCCCACCTGTCCCGTTCATCCGGATCACTTGGTGGGCACGATCCTTTACATCCTCACCACCGGGAAGCTGCCCGAGCTGGATGACTTCAACCGCCCCAAGATGTATTACTCACAGTCGATCCATGACAACTGCAGGCGCAGGGGGCATTTTGAGGCCGGCAATTTCCTGCAGGATTGGAATGATCCCGCCCAGAAGGATTATTGCCTGTTCGAGAAGGGCTGCAAAGGCCCCATGACCTATGCGGATTGCCCAATCAGGAGGTGGAACAGCGGTACCAATTTCTGCATCGATTGCGGTGCCCCCTGTGTAGGCTGTGCTGAGCCCGGGTTCTATGATGAGATGTCTCCGATTTACACCGCCGAGTCGGAAGCATCCAGGAAGATCCTCGCCCTTAAGAAATCCGGGTTGATCTAAGGAGGTGAGCGATGGGCAGGAAGATAGTCGTAGATCCGGTAACCAGGATCGAGGGCCATTTGAGGATAGAGGTGGAGATCGAAAATGGCAAGGTCAAGGAGGCCTGGAGCTCCGGGACCATGGCGAGGGGCTTTGAGGCCATGCTCATAGGCCGGGACCCCAGGGATGCATCCTATGTGACCAGCAGGTTCTGTGGGGTCTGTTACAGCGTGCATCAGCTTTGTTCTGCCAGGGCCCTTGACATGGCCTTTGGTGCCCAGGTCCCATGGGGAGGGAACCTCATCAGGAACCTGGTGATGGGTGCCCAGTACATTTACGATCATGTGCTTCACTTTTATCAGCTTTCGGCCCTCGATTACATCGACATAATGGCCGTGACGGAGTACAAGGGTCGTGACCCCGACCTTCTGGCCATAAAGGAAAAGATCGTGAAGCTAGTTAAGGCCGGTGACCCCCATCCGCTCCTTCCCAGGTACAAACCCGATGAGTTCTGCGTCAGGGATCCCGAGGTGGTGCTCACGGCGGTCAAGCACTACCTTGATGCCTTAAAGATGCATGCCAAGGCCAGGAACATGGGGGCCATCTGGGGAGGGAGGACCCCGCATTATCAGAACATCGTGGTGGGCGGGGTTACCTCTTATCCCGATATAAACCAGGTGATGCAGTTCAAGACCATGCTGGATGAGCAGAAACGTTTCGTCGACGATGTTTACGTGAAGGACGTCATATATTTCGGGACCGGTCCCCTCTGGAAGCTTGCCAAAACGGGTCTTGGTGCCGGGCACAGGAACTACCTGGTTTACGGGGATTTCCCTCTGGATCCCAACTGGAAGGAACTGGTGTTCCCCAGTGGTGTCGTTTACGATTTCGATCACACGGAGCCGAAGGTTCGGCCCTTTGATCACAACAAGATCACCGAGTCCGTCAAGTATGCATGGTACAGGGAAAGGGAGCCCGTTCATCCCTTCGATGGCGAGCAGGTCTTCGATCTGGACAAGAAGGGCGCTTACAGCTTTGTCAAGGCCCCCCGTTATGAAGGCAGGGCTATGGAGGTCGGGCCCTTGGCGAGGATGATCGTGAAGAAGCATCCTGTGCTTTTCGATTTCTTCAGGAGGGGCGGGAAGGTGGGTGTAGTGGCCAGGCATCTGGCCAGGGCCATCGAGACCCAGCTCATGGTTGAGGCCTGCTACAGGTGGCTTGATCAGCTGCTGGTGGAGATGACCAAGCCGGGCTTCAAGATCCATGACACCGACCACTGGGAGCCTCCGGCAGAGGGGATGGGGTATGGTTTCCATGAGGCCCCACGGGGTGCCCTCGGCCACTGGGTCAAGATCAGGGACAAGAAGATCGCCAACTATCAGGCCGTGGTCCCCTCTACCTGGAACGCCTCCCCGAGGGATGAGAAGGGTCAGAGGGGCCAGTATGAGGAGTCCCTCATCGGTGTCCCTTGCCCGGATCCCGAAAACCCGATAAACATCGTCAGGGTGGTAAGGTCCTTCGATCCATGTCTGGCCTGTGCAATCCACGTAATCGACCCGGTGACGAACGAGGTGAGGAAGTTCGTGGTGGAGTAGCGCCCAGGGTCACGGTCCTCTGTGTGGGGAACCTGCTTTTGAGGGATGAGGGGGTGGGGATCCATGTGGCGAGGGAGCTCTTGAAGATGGATTTGCCGCCGAATGTGAGGGTTGTGGATGGAGGGACCGAGGGTTTCGGGCTCCTGGATTTCATATGGGAGTCGGACAGGTTGATCGTGGTGGATGCTGTGAGGGGTGGGCAGGAGCCCGGGACCCTTTATCGGTTTCGGCCCGAGGATGTGAAGGAAGGGCGGCAGTTGAGATTGAGCTTCCACGATTTGAGTCTCCTGGATGTTTTGAAGATCTCCGAATTCGCGGATCGGAGGCCGGAGACGGTGATCCTAGGGGTGGAGCCCGCAAGGCTTGATATGGGGATGGAGCTTTCGCCCGAGGTGGCCAGGAAGCTGCCGAGGCTCATCCAGATGGTCCTTGAGGAGATCCATCGAGAACCAGAAGGAGGTTAGGTGGTGGGAAGGGTTGCAATAATAGGGGTGGGGCAGAGCGCCTTTGTCAGGGCTTATCCGGGTTCCTTGAGGGAGCTGGCCTTTGAGGCCTTCAAGGAGGCGGTGGAGGATGCCAAGGTCAAGCCGGGCGAGATAGAGGCTTCCCTTATCTGTTCGGCCCCGGAATACGACCGGCAGCGTTCTCCGGCGGGGGTGATAGCCGAGTATCTGGGTCTCATTCCCCAGCCGACCTGTTATGTGGAGACGGTTTGTTCCTCTTCCACCACAGGGGTGATCATGGCCTATTCGATGATCAAGGCGGGGCTCTATAGGATCGTTGCGGTAATCGGGGTGCAGAAGATGTCCGAGCTCAGTTCCATGGAGGTCCAGGAGAGGATGGGCCGTGGGGCCGACATCCAGTGGGAGTCCCCCTTTGGGACGATGATGCCGGCCTACTATGCCCTTTATGCCCGGGCCTACATGGCGAAGCATGGCCTTACCCTTGAGGATCTCGCCCGCGTCAGGATCAAGTCCTCCCTCTATGGTCAGATAAATGAGAAGGCCGTCTACCGGAAACCGGTCAGCATGGAGGACTTCCTCAACCCCGAGAGCCGGTTTGCCCAACTTGTGGCTTCCCCCCTCAGGGTCGGGGACTGCTGTGCCAATGCCGATGGTTCCTCCTGCATAATCCTCGCTTCGGAGGATGTGGCCAAATCGGTCTGCGAGAAGCCGGTTTGGATCCTCGGGGTGGGTTCGGCTGCTGAAGCCGTGACGATGACCGGAAGGCCCGATCTGTCGGAGGGGCTTAGGGTTGCGAAGGTGGCAGCGGAGAAGGCTTACAGGATGGCGGGTCTGGGGCCCAAGGACATCGATGTGGCTGAGGTGCACGACTGTTTCACCATTGCCGAGATAATGGCCTACGAAAACCTGGGATTTGCCAAGCCAGGGGAGGGTAAGGAACTGATAAGGGCCAAGGAGACGTACAAAGAAGGGAGCATCCCGGTGAACGTGGATGGGGGGCTCCTTTCAAAAGGGCATCCCATAGGGGCTACGGGTGGTTCGCAGGTGCGGACGATAGTGCTGCAGTTGCGCGGTGAGGCCGGGCCCATGCAGGTCAAGGACCCCGAGATAGGGTTGGTCCACAATATCGGTGGGGTTGGGCTTTATGGAAATGTCATCATCATGGGGAGATGACCATGGGTAAGGGGAAGGAACAGGACACGCGTTTTGCACGTTTCGGCGTGGTCAGTTTCACGGCCGTAACCAAGGTCAACGACTTCATCGGGTATCTGCAAGAGGGCAAGTTGATGGGGACAAGGTGTAAGAGGTGCGGCAAGCTCTTCTTCCCACCCAGGGCCGACTGTTTTGAGTGTCTGTCAAGCGATATGGAATGGTTTGAGGTGAAGGGGAGGGGGAAGCTTTTGAGCTTCGCCAAGCTGTCCTATGCCCCGGTGGGATTTGAGAAGGTCCTGCCTTACACCTTGGGGCTTTTGGACTTCGGTGACTTCAAGGTCTTTGGCTGGGTGAGCAAGGACATCCCCGAGGAGGAGCTTGAGGTCGGCATGGAGATGGTCCCCAGGGTGGTGCGCTTGGAGGGAGACAGGCTCCTTTACGAATTCGTCAAGGCCTCGTAATAGATGCGCTGATTGAAAAGCCGAGAGGTGACCTTCCCCTCGGTGGAGAGTTCCTCAAGGATCTGAACCAGTTCACCTTCCCCTATTCCCAAACCATGGGAGAGGTCTTCAAGGGTCTGGGGGCGGACCTCCAGGCTCTTTAAGACCCTCTCCTTCAAGGGACCCAGGGGTGAGATAACCCGCTTCTCATGCTTTGTGGCGAGGGTTACAGCCTTAGGGCCGAGTTGCCGGGCGATGGCCCTAAGTTTCTCCTCGGATACCGGATAGGCGTAATCCTCAGCCCCCGGCCTCAGGACCGTGTTCAGGTGCACCAGATCCGGTTCTATCTCATCGATGGCCCTCTTCAGGGCCAAGATATCGTCCCTGTTGTCATTTATGCCGCGGCAGAAAAGCACCTCAAGCCATAGCTTTCCCCTGAAGGACCTGCGGAAGTCCCTTATCCCCTCTGTGATCCTCGCTATGTCCAGATCGGGATGGGGTCTGTTGATGGTCTCAAAGACCGCGGGGTTCACGGCATCAAGGGACGGAAGGACCACATCTGCGGGAAGCAGTGCCTCCTTCACCTCATCCATAAACAGCAGGGACCCATTGGTTATCACGGCCACAGGATAGGGGCTTATGTCCTTGAGGCCCCTGATGAGTTCGCCTATGCGGGAGTTCAGCGTGGGCTCACCGGATCCGGAGATGCTCACAAAGTCCAGCCCCTGGGGATGAAGTTGCAACACTTCCTCTGCCTCCCTCAGGATCTCTTCGATGGGCAGATACTGCTGTCTCTGGAGGGTCCTCAAGGTGGTCCTCCCAAGCTGGCAATAAATGCAGTTGTAAGTGCAGACCTTCCTGGGGACCAGGTTCACCCCTAAACTCAGTCCCAGGCGCCGCGAAAGCACAGGTCCGTAGAGGTACTTCATCGGATCGCTCCTTGCAGCAGTTTCATATGGCTCCTGAAGGCCATCTCCGGGATCTCCCCCGGTGGGAAGAACCTGACCTCCTGGGCGTCATCCCCCGGGCGCATCTCTCCCCCGGTTACCATGAGCCTGTAGCCTATGATCACAACAGGCCCGTAAAGGGAGCTCCTTTCGTGGACCACCCCTATGAGTTCCCTTATCTCCCCCTCAAGGCCCGTTTCCTCCTTCAACTCCCTGAGGACCCCTTCCTCTGGGGATTCGTCCCCTTCAAGGAAACCCCCGGGCAGACACCACTTTCCAAGCCCCGGCTCAACCGCCCTCTTGACGAGGATCACCTCCCCCTTGGGGTTTTGGGCAACTGCCGCTGTGGCCGGCAGCGGGTTGTCGTAGAAGGGGAGGCCACAGAGGGGACATATCCCCTTTTTGCCCCTTTCCCTGAGCCTTGAGCCGCAGAAGGGACAGTAAAGCTTCTTCATCCTCCAAAGGTCTCCCTGTGGAGGAATTCGGAGACCTCCTTTCGCTTCCTAGGCTCGGGCACCCTTTCGGGAACCCCCAAGGGGGTCATCACCACCACCTCGCGATCATCGGGCACCTTAAGGATCTCCTTGACCCTTTTGGCATCGAAGGCCCCGACGATGACCGTGCCAAGGCCCCTGTCCCAGGCCGCGAGGCAGAAATTCTGAACCGCTAAGGCAACGTCGAACATGAGCCAGTCGCCCTTATCGGTCACCGGCCTTCCGTGGAAGTATCCCGCCTTCCCCTTCTGGCCGAGAAAGACCAGGACCCACGGTGCCCTCCTTATGGCATCATGGGCGGGATTCCTGGGGAGGGTGCTTGTAAGGGTCTCAGATAACGCCTCCTTCACCTCGGGCCTTGAGACCAAGATCACCTCCCAGCACTGGGTATTTGCCCAGGACGGTGCCCATCTGACCGCCTCAAGGAGCTCCAGCACGGTCTCAAGGGGGATTCCTTCCTCCTTCATGTCCCGCACAGAACGCCTGCCCTTTATCGCTTCCCAGAGTTCCATATCATCACCCTCCCTTAAAGAGAAGCCTCGCCTGCAGGGTCAGGGGCCTCTTGGGTCCCTCCTGCATGGCCTTAAGGCACCTCCTTGCAAGGAAGCCGAGGGCGTTGGTGAAGGCCTCGGCGGGTTCTCCCAGAAGGGGGGCCCCTTCGCGCCTTGAAGCCCTCGCCAGATGCTGGTCAAAGGGCAAGGTGGCCAAGATCTTGGGATCGGAATGCCTCGGCCTTTTCCGCCTTTCCTTATTTAAGACCACCCCAATGGGGGTGATCTTGGCGTGCCCGAAGAAGGTGCTCAACCTCTTTGCCTCCATCAGGGAGAGCCTCGATGAGTCGCTTACCAGCAGCACGAAGGCCCTCCCCGATAGCAGATGGGATAGGGTCATGTGTTCCTCGCTTATCCCCGGAGGGAGGTCTATCAGGAGGATGTCGAGTGCGCCCCATCTGGCGTTCTGCAGGAATTGCTTGAGGACCACATGCCTTATCGGACCCCTCCAGCTCACCGGGGTCCAGGGGTTGCTGAGGAACAGGCCCATCGAGAGGACCTCGAAGCCCTCCACCGGCCTTAAGGGTTCCACGCCATCGCTTAAGGCCTCCACCCCCTGGGCCGGCAGCCCGAGGTAGAAGGGGACATCGGGAGAGGAGAGGTTTGCATCCAGGATCCCGACGTTTTTCCCCTTCTTCGCCCAGTGGAGGGCGAGAGATATCACCACCGTGGTCTTCCCCGTACCCCCCTTCCCGCCTACAAGGAGGATCCTCTCTGCGACCACCTAAACCTCCAGGCACATCCCCACGTGGGCCAGAAAGGCCCTTTGTCCCATCTGCTCCACGAAAAGGGGGAGGTTCTCCGCCCCGGTACAGTGGGCAACGGCCATGGCCCTTATCTCATATCTGCCCAATCCCCTGATGATCTCCCTTCGCCTTTCGGGCTCAAGGGGTCCGACATGGGTACCCCCTAGGATCAGCAGAAAGGGCCTCTTCCCAAAGAGCCCCTGGACGTGCTCCAGGATGGACAGGAGTCCCGCATGGGCACAGCCCAGGATCAGTACCAGCCCCTTTGGGTCGTCTATCACCAGGGAGAGGTCGTCAAGGAGGGGGTCCCTGACGAACCCCTCGGGTCCCTTCACCATCAGCTCCTCGTCGGTCCTCTCTCCCGGAACCTCCCCCGTGGTGAATATCCCAGGGGCGATCTCCCTTGGCCCCCTCTCCAACAGCACCTCCGCTCCCCAGCCCTCTATGGCCTCGCGGCTGAAGGGGATTCCGATGTAGTAACTTTCACCTTCCTTTACGTGGTATTTGGGGGAGAAGACGTCCGGATGGGCTATGAGTTTCGTCCCCCTGGCTTCGGCCAAGGCATCCCTCAGGCCACCGGTGTGATCGAAGTGGCCATGGCTCAAGACTATGCTTTCCACCTCCGAAAGGGGTATTCCAAGGACCTTGGCATTTCTCAACAGCCCGATTCCCTGGCCCGTGTCAAAGAGTATCCTGTGGCCCCTTGCCTCGATAAAGGCGCTGAAGCCGTGCTCGCCCACCAGGTCTTTCCCCCAGCTGACGTGATTGTCACAGAGCACGGTGATCTTCATCCTTGCAACTCCTCCGATGCCCTTTCTATTTCCATCCTCTTCTCCTCCTGATATCTTATCACCTTTTCCCTCACCTTCGGATCGTGGAGGCCGATGATCTTTGCTGCAGCCAGGGCTGCCTCCTCGGGTTCCAGGATCACGAGGGGGGAGACCCCCGAGGGCATCCTCAGGCTGGAGAAGATGTCCACGCCGCCGAAGCGCTCACTGTAAGGGGGGCAGGCTATAACTGGCCTGTAGGTTTGGGCATCGACCATCCCGCTTAAGGCGTTGCTCCTACCGGCCACTGTGATGAAGAGTTCCACCCGGGGTTCCAGCTGACGGATGATCCCCAGCAGGCGCTCGGGGGTCTTGTGGGCTGATGCTATCTGCAGGAGGGCACCGATGCCGAAGCGAGCCAGGGCATCCCTTATCCTTTCGCAGTGGGGGAGGTCCCCCTTTGATCCCATCAGGATGGCCACCTGCCTCATCCCCCGAGCCTCCTCTCTATGGCCTCCTTTATCATGAGGGACATCTCCCTGTTGCCGAAAAGGCCCACCCTGATCTTCACAAGGGTCAGTTTGCTTCCCTTGCCCTCGACCTTTATGGTGACAGGGGTACCGGTGGGGCGTGTCCCCTTTATGATGCCGCTGAAGCTATCCCTTGCCTCCTGGAGGCGGGTGATCCGGCAATCCCTCAAGGCCTCAAGGGTTGCCCGCCAAACC
>QMLA01000009.1 GCA_003646585.1 Deltaproteobacteria bacterium
GGATATGGGTCCCGATGCCCTCATCCTCTCCACCAGATGTTACAAGCCGGATCGCTTCGGGCTCTTGGGCAAGGAAATCGTCGAGGTTTTGGCAGGTTACGGCGGGGATCCCCTGCTCGCGAAGTTGCCAAAGCCCTTAATCCCCCTCTATCAGGTCCTGACCGAACAGGGGGTGCGTCAAGATATCGTCAAAGGGCTGCTGGAGGAGTTGAGGGAGAGGATGGAAAGGGCCGGCATCAGGGGTGGAAAGGCCCTCTGGGCCCTCCTTGCCAGGCTGATGATGGACCGGATGCCGGGGATCCCCAGAGAAGGGCCGGGGAGGATCGTCGTCCTTCTGGGGCTAAGTGGGGTGGGAAAGACTACCACGGCCTTGAAGCTTGCCTTAAGGGAAGGGAAAGCGGGGCGGGAGGCCATCATCGTTACTCTTGATGCTGAGAGGATAGGGGGAGCGGAACTGCTGAAACTTTACGGAAAGGCGACCGGGATTACGGTTGAGGTCGCTTCAAGCCGTGAGGAATTGCTTAAGGCCTTGCTCCGTCACTCCCACAAGGACCTCATGCTCATAGATACCCCGGGGATCAGTTACCATCACAACGGGTGGCTCAGCGGGCTCCGGGATGTGATGTCCTTGAATTTGCGGGTGGAATTTCACCTTCTGATCAACGCCAGCATGAGGGAAGGGGAGGTGTCAAGGCTTCTGAGACGCCTGAAGGGCCTTCCCCTTTCCGCCCTGCTCTTCACCAAGCTCGACGAGGCTTCGAGCTTTGGATCCATCTTCAACCAGACGGTCACAACGGGTCTTCCCCTTTCTTACTTCACCACCGGGCAGCGGGTCCCCGAGGACATCGAGAGGGCGACCAAGCTCAGGGTGGTGGACCTCATCCTGAAGATTTCGGAGGGGAGAGAGGGATGAAGACCATAGCGATAACGAGCGGGAAAGGCGGGGTCGGCAAGAGCACCATAGTGGCGAACCTGGCCTTTGCCCTCTCCGAGATGGGCAAACGGGTCATGGTCCTTGATGCCGACCTCGGGCTGGGGAACATCGATGTGCTCTTTGACCTGAGACCCAAATACACCCTGGAGCACGTCATAAAGGGGGAAAGGGGCCTCAAGGAGATAATCCTGGAGGGGCCAAAGGGCATTAAGGTCATCCCGGCCCCTTCAGGGGTTGAGGAGATGGCGGCCCTGAACCAGCAGCAGAGGCTCCTGCTCATTGAGGAATTCCGATCGGTGGCAGACGGGGTCGAAATCCTTCTGATCGATACTGCTCCCGGGATCTCCTCCAACGTGATCTTCTTCAACCTGGCCGCATCCAAGGTCGTGGTCGTCGTCTCACCGGACCCTTGCTCCATGGTGGACAGCTACGCCCTCATGAAGGTGATGGCCTTAAGCCACTCAAAGCGCCTCTTCGACCTCTTGGTGAACAACGTCAGGGATGAGCGGGAGGCCTCAAGGATATACGAGCGCCTCGATACCCTGGCGAGCCACTTCCTCGGTGCAACCATCAACTACTTCGGCTACGTCCCCTCGGACCCAAAGGTCCCCATGGCATCAAGGCGCAAACGCCTTGTGGTGGAGGCCTTCCCCGAATCAAAGGCCAGCAGCCGCCTTTTCGAGATCGCCCGAAAGATCTCCGAGATGCCCGAAAGGGAACTCTCACCCGAGATGGTGTTCTTCTCCGAGGAGAGGTCATGGGAGCGGCCTTGAAGCGACTGAAGCCTCAGGAGATGGAGGTTGTCGAACAGTATTTGCCAATGGTAAAGTACATAGCCCAGCATGTGGCCTCGCGCTTACCACAGCAGGGTTTTGATCTCAACGATCTCATCCACGCTGGGATCCTAGGGCTTATTGAAGCTGTAAAGCGGTACGATCCCTCCAAGGGCATAAGGTTTGAGAGTTATGCGCGTTTCAGGGTGAAGGGGGCAATCCTTGATGAGGTGAGGGCGCATGATGTGCTCCCGCGCACCTGGCGCCAAAAGGCCAAGTCCTTCGAGGACGTTTATATGAAGCTTGAACAACAACTCGGGCGCACCCCTTCTGAGGAAGAGGTGGCCCGAGAGCTGGGTATAACGTTGCAGCAGCTTCACGAGGATCTGCGGGAGCTTTCGTCCCTCAGGGTGGTGAGCCTCGAGGGGATCATGGGAGAGGAGGGGGAGGATCGTCCCCTGAGGGAGATCCTGGCCGATCCCGATCAGAGGGATCCCCTTGAGATCCTGGGGCTTTCCGAACTCAGGGATCGGCTGGCAGAGGCCATTGAGGAGCTTCCAGAGAAGCACCGTCTGGTGATCACCCTTTATTATTACGAGGAGCTCACCATGAAGGAGATAGCGATGGTCCTGGGGGTTACCGAGTCCAGGATCTCCCAGATCCATTCCGAGGCCATCCTTTCTCTTAGGGCCAAACTCAGGAGGGTCTTGGATGATGAAGGAAAATAAGGCTCAGGAACTCCTGAAGGAGGCCTTCCAGGGGTTCTGGAGGGCATCCCTCGAACTTCAACGCTACTACAGGTCGCTGGAGGAAAGGGTCAGGGAACTCACCGAGGAACTTGAGAGGAGCAGGCTCGAGCGGGAGGAGATGGCGCAACTGCTCGAGGAGGTCATGGAGAGCCTTTCAAGTGGCGTTCTCGTGGTGGAGAAGGGGAAGGTGGTGGCCTTAAATACCGCCGCCCAAGAGATCCTGGATCTCCCCAAGGAGGCCATCCTCGGACTTCCCCCGGAGGACCTTCCTTTACTGGAGCAGGGACCTGTTGATCGGGAGGACACAAGGAGGCTTGACGGGAAGGTGATAAGGGTTCAGGCCTCTCCCCTTAAGGGACGCGATGGGCAGGTGGTGGTCCTTGAGGACATAACCGAGCTTGAGAAATGGCGCTCTCAGGCGGTAAGGGGTGAAAGCTTCAACGCGATGGAAGAGGTCGCTTCGCATCTTGCCCATCAGGTCCGGACCCCCCTTTCGGTGATGAAGCTCCTCTGCTCGCTCCTTGAAGAGGAGCTGAGGGGCGATCCTCGTCATGATCTCGCAGAGCAGGTCCTCAAGGGGGTGGAGGAGATAGAAGGGGTGATTTCCCATATTCTGCTCTTCATCAGGCCCCAAAAGCCCACCCTGAAGCCCCTGGACCTGAGGGAACCGCTGGAGGAGGTCCTGGACTTTGTGGGCAGGTTTGTGAAGGAAAACGGCATAGAACTCGAAAAGACGCTGTCCGAGGAACCCCTCCTGATAGAGGGAGATGGGGAGCTCCTTAAGCATGTCTTTTTCAATCTCGTCCTCAATGCCGTTCAGGCCATGTCCGAGGGAGGGAGGCTAAAGGTTGAGGCCTCCGCAGGGGCCTCCAGGCTCAAGGGGGAGCTTGTGCGGGTTGTGGTCCAGGATACTGGCCCGGGCATCCCCCCGGAACATCTCCGGCACATCTTCAAGCCCTTCTTCAGCACAAAGCCCAAGGGGATGGGTTTGGGGCTTACGGTGGTTCACAGGATTGTTGAGGCCCATGGGGGCCTCGTGGAAGTTGAGAGCCAGGTGGGGAAGGGCACCCGTTTCATCCTCTCCTTCCCCAGGCTCAGGAAGGAGGTGTCATGATGGAGCCCAGGGTCCTCGTAGTGGATGACGAGCCGAGCATGTGCAGGGCCCTAAGTGCCGTCCTTGAGCGTTTCGGCCTGAAGGTCTCCACCGCCCTGGATGGCCTCCAGGGCCTGACGAAATTTCGACGGGATGTCTACGATCTGGTCATCGCGGATTTGAAGATGCCGGGAATGTCGGGGGTGGAGCTCTTAAAGGAGATAAAGCGGATTTCCCCCCGCACCCCAGTGGTGCTGCTCACGGCCTATGGAACCATCGAAGGGGCCGTGGAGGCCATGAAGGAGGGGGCCTTCGATTTCCTCCAGAAGCCCTTCTCGCCGGAGGTCTTGAGGGATGTGGTCTCAAGGGCCTTGCGCCCCAGGGATCAGGATTCCCCAAAGAGTCGCCCCATAATTACCCAAAGTCCGCTGATGCTCGAGGTCCTGGATATGGCCAGGGAGGTGGCCAAGAGTTCGGCTCCCATCCTCATTACGGGGGAGAGCGGGACGGGCAAGGAACTTCTGGCCCGCTATATCCACGAGCACAGTCCCCGATCGAGGGGTCCCTTCGTCGCCATAAACTGTGCGGCCCTGCCCGAGGGATTGCTCGAAAGCGAGCTCTTCGGTCACGAACGGGGTTCCTTCACAGGGGCCGTAAGCCAGAAGAAGGGCAAGTTCGAGCTCGCCCATGGGGGGACCATCCTCCTCGATGAGATCTCGGAGATGCCCTTGGCGCTTCAGGCCAAGTTGTTGCGGGTGCTGCAGGAGGGGGAGATAGACAGGGTCGGCGGTCTTAAGCCCATTCCCGTCGATGTTAGACCCATTGCCACAAGCAACCAGGACCTTTCGGAGAGGATACGCCAGGGTAAGTTTCGCGAGGACCTTTACTTCAGGCTCAACGTGGTCCATCTGAAGCTGCCTCCCTTGAGGGAGAGGGAGGAGGATATCCCCCTTCTTGCGGAATATTTCCTTGAGAAGTACGCGAGGCTCAACGGGAAGCCCGTAAAGGAATTTTCACCCGAGGCCCTCGAGAAGCTCTCCAGGTACTCGTGGCCGGGAAACGTCAGGCAGCTGGAGAACGTCATCCACCGGGCGGTGCTTCTGGCAAGATCCGAGAGGATAACGGCCGAGGATTTGATCCTGGAGGAGGAAATAGGGGTAGGGAGAATGGGTGCGGGCCTGAGCCTGAGGGAGATGGAGAAGAGGCTCATCATAGAGACCCTGAGGAGGGTTGGAGGGAACAGGACCAGGGCAGCGAAGCTGCTGGGAGTGAGCGTCAGGACCATCCGCAACAAGCTCAAGGAATACGGAATCGACGGCAGGATTTTTGCGAAAGGAGGAAATGATGGAGCTGTTTGACAAGACCATCGAATTGCTACAGCGGGGAATAGCCCTGAGCTGGTTCAGGCATGGCCTTTTGGCTTCCAACATCGCCAACGTGGAGACGCCGGGGTTTGAGCCGAGGGACATAGATTTTAAGGCTGAGCTTGAGAAGGCCTTAAGGGGTGGGGGGATCGAGCTCTTGAGGACCAATCCCAGGCATCTGGGTGCGGAGCGCTCCCAGGGCATTCGAATCCTTTACCGCGGCGACTGGGAGAACCCGGATGGGAACCGGGTAAACCTGGAGAAAGAGGCCGTTGAACTTGCCGAAAATTACCTCCATTACATGGCCATGCTGAGGATCCTGCAGAGGAAGCTGGAAAGATTGAAATACACCATCTCTGAAGGAGGGAGGTAGGGATGGATGTGTATAAGATCATGAACATAGGGGCGTCGGCCCTTTTGGCCCAGAGGAAGAGGATGGAGGTGTTGTCCTCCAACCTGGCCAATCTCCACACGACCCGTACCCCCCAAGGCGGTCCTTACAGGAGGAGGGACGTCGTCTTTCAGGCCGAGCCTGTGGAAGGGGAGGCCATGGGGGTGAAGGTGGTGGGGATTGTCGAGGATCGAAGGAGGCCCTTTCGCGTGGTTTACGATCCTGGCCATCCTGATGCAGATGAAAACGGCTATGTGAGGCTTCCCAATGTGAATTTGATGGAGGAGATGGTCAACATGGTTTTGGCCACAAGGAGCTATGAGGCAGCCTTAAAGGTCATCTCCACTGCCGAGGAGATGGCCCTACGGACTATTGACATCCTGGGGAGGTAAGGGATGAAGGTCGGTTTCGATCCGAAGGTCCTTGGGTCCTCTCCCGCAGTTGAGCCGAAGGAGTTCAGGGGAAAGGAGGATTTTCTCAAGACCCTGGAGGAGGCCATAAAGGAGGTTAACCGCTTGCAACTTGAGGCCGATGAGGCTGTAAAGGAGCTCTCTTTGGGCAAGGGGGACCTCCACGAGACCATCTTGGCCCTGGAGAAGGCCGATATCTCCTTCAGGCTGATGATGCAAATAAGGAACAAGCTCATCAGGGCCTATGAGGAAGTCATGAAGATGCCCCTTTAAGGCTAAGCCATGGGCAGGTTCCTCGAGTTTTTGAAAGAGCTTCCCCTTTCGCGAAAGATAAGCCTCCTGGTGGTGCTCCTTGGGACCGTGGGGGTTATTCTATTTGCGGTCAAGGCAACCCAGAGATTCGATTACGTGACCCTTTATCGGGGGCTTGACCCCGAAGACATGAGCGCCGTCATCGAATATCTCAAACAGCAAAAGGTCCCTTACAGGGTGGACCCCCTCTCCAGTTCGGTGATGGTACCAGCTGAGAAGGTCTATCAGTTGAGGATGGACCTCGCTTCAAAGGGCATTCCCTCTGGGGGGAAGGTGGGGTTTGAGATCTTCGACAAGACCAAACTGGGGATGGGGGAGTTCGTCCAGAGGGTCAATTACCGTCGGGCCCTGGAAGGGGAACTTGCCCGAAGCATCATGAAACTTGATGCGGTTCGGGATTGCCGGGTGCACATAGTCCTGCCCAAGGATTCCCCCTTTGTGGGCGAAAGGATTGAGGCGAGGGCCTCGGTGGTCCTCGACATGAAGATGGGCAGGAGGCTCAGCCCGGAGGAGGTCGAGGCCATAAGGCACCTTGTGGCAAGTGCCGTTGAGGGGCTCGATCCGGATGACGTGAGTGTGGTCGATACAAAGGGAAGGCTGCTCTCCGGGAGGCCCAAGGGTTCTGTGCTGGGGGCTACATCGGATCAGATCGCTTTGCAGAGGAAATGGGAGAAGTCCCTGGAGGAGAAGATAGTTTCGCTGCTTGAGCCCGTGGTAGGGCCGGGGAAGGTCATCGCCAGGGTGTCGAGCGAATGGGACTGGAAACAGGTGAAGCAGCGCCAGGAGCTGTTTCAATCCCAGCCCGTGGTCAGAAGCAGGCAGATAACCGAGGAGACGACCGCCGGCACCCCTCCCTTCGGGATTCCCGGGGTTGCTTCCAATATAAGGGCCCAGGGGGCTGCGGCCCGGAGGGCCTCAGCTACTGCGGGTAAGCTCACCGTCGGGTCCACGAGGCGAACCGAGATCGTGAACTACGAGGTGGGCAGAAGCCTCCTTGAGGTTACCGAACCCATGGGGAAGCTCAAGAGGCTCTCGGTTGCCGTGCTCGTGGACGGGAAATACCAGACGGTGGGCGAGGGTGAGGCAAAGAGGGTCGAATTCGTCCCCCTGGGGCAGGAGGAGCTCTCCAGGATCGAGCAGATCGTCAGGGATGCCGTGGGGCTTGACCCGGCAAGGGGAGACAGGCTCACGGTGGTGAGCCTCCCCTTCAGGGTCGAGGAGGAAGAGGTCGCACCGCCCGAGAAGCCCTTCCCCATAGAGAGGGTCCTCTGGGCCATGAAGTATCTTGTCCCCCTAATTGTGGCCCTTCTGGTGATCTTTGTGATCATAAGGCCTTTGATGAGGAGCGTGCTTGAGGCCCGGGTTGAAGTGGTCCAACGGGCCCTCCCTCCGGAGAGGGAGGCCGAAGAGGAGGCGGAAGTTAAGGCCCCGCCGGTTGCCGAGGCGACTTTGCGCCTCGCCAAAGAGGATATAGATTATACGGTGGGCATGGTGAGGAAGTGGCTGAAGGAGGAGGAGGGTGGCAGAAGAAGGTAGGAGGCTTCAGAAGCTTTCGGGTCCCCAGAAAGCGGCCCTTTTGCTCCTTTACCTAGGCGAGGAGGTGGCCGGTCAGGTCCTTAAGCGCTTGAAGGAGGACGAGATCCAGAAGATCATCCTGGAGATGACGAAGGTATCAGGGGTTCCCAGGCACGTGATGATGGAGGTCCTGAGGGAGTTTGTGAGCTCCTATCAGGAAAAGGAGATGGTCCTTGCCGACAGGGAATATCTGGAGAAGGTCCTGGCAAAGGCCCTGGGGATGGAAAAGGCCAAGATGATCCTGGAGACCGTAATGGGGGAAGAGGAAGAGAGGCCTTTCTCCTACCTTCAGAAAATAGATACCTTTTCTCTGGCCAATTACCTGCGGACCGAGCATCCCCAGACCATAGCCCTGATCCTCTTCTACCTGGATAAGGCCAAGGCAGCCCAGGTCCTGGCCAATTTCCCCGAGGAACTCCAGGCAGAGGTCATCAAACGGATAGCAACCATTGACAGGATCTCCCCCGATATGCTGCACGAGGTGGAGGAGGCCCTGCGGGAGGGGATCAAGGTCAAGGCCGTGGCCACGGTCAAAGGGGATCAGGGGTTCAAAGTTGCGGCCGAGATCCTCAACCAGTTCGGCAGTCAGGCAGCACCGATCCTGGACAAGATCCGCGAGACCGATCCCGACATAAGCGAAGAGGTCGAGAAGGCCATGTTCGTCTTTGAGGATCTCCTCTATGCCGAGGACAGGGGCTTGCAGAAGCTGTTGCGCGAAGTCTCCAAGGAGGACCTCGCCCTCGCCCTCAAGATGTGTCCCGAGGAACTCCAGGAGAAGATCTTCAAGAATATGTCCGAGAGGGCCGTGGAAATGCTCAAAGAGGACATGGAGGCCCTGGGTCCCGTGCGGGTGAAGGACGTCGAGGAGGCCCAGAGGAGGATCGCTGCCCTGGCAAGGGCCATGATGGAGAAGGGAGAACTCATCCTGGTGGGGAAAGGTGGAGAGGAAGTCCTCGTATGATCTCAGGCCCTTCAGTCTTCCACCCCTTGAGGCCGCCGATTCCTCCCCCGAGCAACTGAGAGAGAAGATATATAAGGAGGCCTTTGACCTCGGTTACCGCGAGGGTTACAACGAGGGCAAAAGGCAGGCATCTTCGGAAATCCAAAGGGCCATGGAACGCCTTGAGGGGATCCTTCGGGATCTGGAGGGCTTCAGGAGGCAGGCCCTGGAATCCCTCGGGGAGCAGATTCTCGAGCTTTCGGTTGCCGTTGCCAAGAAGGTTATAAGGCGCGAACTGGAGCTGGACAGAAGTGGCATCCTGGAGGTGATAAGGGAAGCCATAAGGAGGGTGACCGAAGATGATCTCATAAGGATTCACGTCTCCCCGGAAGACCTGGACCTGGTCAGACGGCACAGGGAGGAGCTCCTTAAGGAATTGGGGGAATCCAAAAAGCTCATCCTTTATCCCGATCCCGAGGTCTCCCCTGGCGGATGCTTCGTGGAGACCGAGTTTGCCGAAGTGGATGCAAGGGTTGAGACCCAGATCGAGACCTTGGTGGAAGGCCTAAAGAATGGCTATTGAGCGATTGCTGAAAAGACTCGAGAGGATCGATCCCATCAAGGTAAGGGGACGGATAACACAGGTGGTGGGACTGGTGATAGAGGGAAAGGGAATCCCCATGGCCGTCGGTGATATCTGCCGGATAGTGGACCGAGGGGGAAGGGTGCAGACGGTGGCCGAGGTCGTGGGATTCAGGAGGGATTCCTTCCTGATGATGGCCCTGGGGCCTACAAGCGGTCTGGCCCCGAGGGGCCTGGTGGAACCGGTGGGGCGGAAGGCATCAGTCCCGGTGGGCTGGGGGCTTTTGGGCAGGGTCATAGATCCCCTTGGGGAGCCCCTTGATGGGAAAGGGGCTGTTGAGGCCGAGGCCCATTATCCCCTTTATTCGGAGCCGATAAACCCCCTTTTGCGCAGGCAGATAACCGAGCCCCTGGATGTGGGAATAAGGGCCATGAACGGGCTTCTTACCTGCGGTAAAGGGCAGCGGGTGGGGATAATGGCGGGAAGCGGTGTGGGGAAGTCCACCCTCCTGGGGATGATTGCCAGATACACCAAGGCCGACGTGATCGTCATCGCCTTAATCGGGGAAAGGGGCAGGGAGGTCAAGGAGTTCATAGAAAGGGACCTCGGCGAAGGATTGAAGAGGGCGGTGGTGGTAGTGGCCACCTCCGACCGGTCCCCCCTCATAAGGATGAGGGGGGCCTTTGTGGCCACCGCCATAGCCGAATATTTCCGCGACCAGGGCAAAGACGTGATCCTCCTCATGGATTCCCTGACCCGTTTCGCCATGGCCCAGAGGGAGATGGGCCTTTCCATAGGCGAACCCCCCACAAGGAAGGGATACACCCCCTCGGTCTTTGCCACCCTTCCGAGGCTCCTGGAGAGGGCAGGAGCGGTTGAAGGAAAGGGGAGCATAACCGGCTTTTACACGGTGCTTGTGGAGAACGATGACCTGGAAGATGACCCCATTGCCGATTCCTCAAGGGCCATCCTTGACGGCCACATCGTGCTCTCCCGGCAATTGGCCTCCCAGGGGTGCTATCCGGCAGTGGATGTGCTGAGGAGCCTGAGCAGGGTCATGCCCAACGTGGTGCCCAGGAGGCAGCTTGAACTATCCAGGATCTTTGTGGAGACCATGGGCACCTACAAGCAATACGAGGACATCGTGACAATCGGGGCTTACAACCGCGGTAGCAACAAGAAGCTCGATTACGCCCTGGAGAAGCTCGAAGCGATGCTTTCCTATATCCGCCAGGATCGAGAGGAGAAGGTGGATCTTGAGACGAGCCTCAAGGAACTCGAAGACCTCTTTGGGGACCATAAGGCCCAAGACGAGACAGGCTGAACCGGGAAAGAAGCTCCCCTGAAAGGGAAAGGAATTCCCCCAGGACGATATAAGGAAGGGTTTTTCTCTGGACTTTCCCCTGTGGCATCCCCTTTGCTTAGCCCATGAGGCCATGATCCCGGCGGTTTTCCTCAACTGGGTGCCCAAAACGGATCCCCTTCCCGAAAGTCCCCGGGAGGTCATGGACTTTGAGTCCCTGCTTTTGGGGATCCTGGGGGAGGATCAACTCCCAAAGGAATTGCCCTTCTTGGACCTCATCAAAAAGCTTTCTTCCAAATACGGGATACCCGCCGAGATCATCCTCTCGATCATAAAGGTCGAATCGGATTTTGACCCCGGGGCCCTTTCCCCCAAGGGGGCAATGGGATTGATGCAGCTTATGCCCTCCACCGCCCAGGCCCTGGGTGTCCGGGATCCCTTTGATCCCAAGGAGAACCTGGAGGCTGGGGTCAGGTACCTAAGGGGGCTTCTGGACAGGTTCGGCGACCTCGTGCTGGCCCTCGCGGCTTACAACGCAGGTCCCGAGGCCGTCAGGCAGCACGGTGGGGTGCCCCCTTTCCCCGAGACCGAAAAGTATATCTCCAAAATCCTCAGTTACCTCAGGCAATTCTCCGCGATGCTTTTTCACAGGGGACAGGATCCCAAGGTTACTCCCCAGGAAGCCCCCGCTGAGGGCCGTCCGCAAATCCCAGATGTCCAAGTTCTAAGCTCGAGCCCTGGCAACCCCGAGGAAACACCACAAAGGATGCCCTCAGGGGACATGAAGGTCATTTCCCTGCTAAGACCTTCCGGGGGGGAGGGATCCGGTCCCGGGAAGGCCTTCCGGGAGAATTTCCCTGCTCCGCCTGAAGGCAAACCCCCGGGCAGAGGGATATCCTTACCCCTGACCGGGTCCTTCGAAGAGTCCATCAGCTCGATGGCGGAGAGGGAGGCCGTCGTTCGCCTTCCCGCCGAGCGGAAGCCATCAACTGACGATATCCCCGTGCCCCTGAAGAGGGTACCCTTAGCCGGAATATCCCCTTTCAGAAATTTCGGGCCTTTGTCCGGTACCAAGGAGGTTTACCACAGAAGTGGGGTGCGTTCCCTGGTGCAGGAACTCGTAACGCAGATCGTCCAAAGGGTGAAGGTGGCAGAGGAGAAGGGGGTCTGGAGGATTGAGGTCCACCTCAGGCCGGAGATACTCGGGGGTCTGAGGGTGGAGGTCACCCGCTCCGATGAGGGGCTTAAGGCCAACATCACCGCTTATGCCCAGGGCGTGAAGAGCCTGGTTGAGGCTCACCTCTCCGAGATCCAGAGGGCCCTGCAGATGCAGGGAATAAAGCTGGTGAAGGTGGACATCAACATGGTCCCGCTTTCAGAAACCTCCACCCAGAGGGAGGGGAGCCAGAGGAGGGATCAGCAAGAACCGAGGAAGGAGAGGGCGCGTTGGAATTGGGAGGCAGTTTTTGAAATGACCGTTTAGGAGGGTAC
>QMLA01000010.1 GCA_003646585.1 Deltaproteobacteria bacterium
GAAGCAGCTCTCCGCGCCGCTCCGGGTAGCGGAGTATCTTCTTACGGGCAATGCCGGCCAATTCGTAATCAAGGAGCACCGGGGCATAAAGCCTCGCCCGCTCCAAGAGCGAAAGGGCCTCCTCAGCCCACGGTTCACCAAAGGCCAGGGCACCGACCACAGAGGCGTCGACCACCTTCGCCTCAGCGGCCATCTCGGTCCTCCCTGACCATCTCAACGGCCTCGGCACCCGTCCGCAGCCCCAGCTCCCTCACCCGCTGATGGACCTCCCCCGGGCTGAGCCGTCTCCGGTCTCCCCAGACCGCCTCCTCCAGTATGGCCATCAGTTCGCCCTGGAGCGACCGGTGATGACGCCTGGCCCTTTCCCGGAGCTGCCTCGCCAGCTCTTCGGGTACGTTCTTGATAGACAGATTCACACCCATCCTTTTTCCTCCGTTTTGGATTCATTTTAGATCCAAACGGAATTGGATCAAGGCTGCAGCCAGTTATACGATGCGCTCCAAGTTGACTCTCCCTATGCCCTGAAGGGCATGGGGTTCTTACAGCTCAGGGCCTGCTTCCAGAGAGAAAGACCTCCCCGGCCACACAGGTGTGGGTGATACGTCGCACCTGCAGCGGGGGCTGAAGGGCTCCAGGGTGGTACCAATGTCCATACCCATGCACCCTTTACGACAGAAATCCCTTGACAAATTTTTCAAAATTGGGATACTGAACTTCAGTTGACATACGGTACCCCAATGAAGCTGCGGATCAGGGAAAACAAGACCTTAAGGAAAAGGGTTTATGAGTATCTCAGGGACAGGATCCTCAAAGGGGAGCTTCCGCCTCGGGAGCGCCTCGTGGAGAGCAGGATTGCCAAGGCCCTTGGGGTATCGAGGACCCCGGTGAGGGAGGCCCTACACAACCTTGAGATGGAGGGTCTTCTTGAGGCCCTTCCCAGGATGGGTTACATCGTCAAGCCGATAAGCGAGGAGGAGGTCGAGGAGATTTGTGAGATCCGGAAGCTGATAGAGACCTTGGCTGTCCGTTGGGCCATGCAGAGGAATCGGGAAAGGCTCATTAGGGACCTGCGGAAGAACCTTGAGGCAACGGAGAGGAAGATCGCCAAGGGCAATCCTAAGGTCTTCGTGGGCATGGATGCACAGTTTCACGAGATCATAGCCAGGCACAGCGGTAGCAAGCGCCTCCTGGAGATGGCCCAGATGCTCAGAAGGCACATGCTGAGGTACAGGATCGAAAGCATCTACACGATGGACAATGTCATAAAGGCCATGGGCGGTCACAAGGCCGTCCTTCGGGCCATCGAAGGGGGCGATCCCGAGGAGGTCGAGAAGGCCTTAAGGAGGCATATCGAGCAGTCCAAGGAGGACATCCTCAGGTATGCCTTCGGTCGCCCCATGACCGAGGAGGGCATCACGGGAGGATGAGGTGCTGGAGATAAAGTTTTACGGCCGTGGAGGACAGGGAGCGGTGTTGGCATCCCAGATACTGGCCAGGGCCTTTTTCAAACTGGGCATGTATCCCCAATGCTTTTCCATCTTCGGTGGGGAGAGGAGGGGAGCCCCCGTGGAGAGCTTCCTCAGGGTGGACGAAAAAAGGATAAGGCTTCGCTGCGGCATAAAGAACCCCCATCACCTCATCCTCATGTCTCCTGACCTCATCACCCCTGAGGTGCTTTCTGCGGTGAGGAAAGGGGGGATGATCCTCGTCAACGCAGAGACATTGCCCGAGACGGTGAAGGGGGTAGGCGAATGTGACATCGCGCTAATCGATGCCCAGGGGATTGCGGATAGGGTTGGACTGGGACGGGCCCTCAACACCGCCGTGCTCGGAAGCTATTGCAGGGTCCATGGGGGGATCCCTTTGCATTTTCTGGAAGAAGCCATAAAGGAGATCATACCGAGCAGGATCGATGAGAACATTGAGGCCGCCCGCATAGCCTACCAGGAGGTGTCAATTTACAGGAGGTCCAAGGGGAATGGAGCTTGAGGCCCTGATTCCCGTATCCAGGATCAGTACCGAGGGGTTCAGGACAGGACAATGGAGCCCCCGGAAGGCCTACCACAGCGAGAAGGTCTCACCCTGCAGGGAGGCGTGCCCTGCGGGGAGTGACATACCCGAGTTCATGTGCTTTGCAGCCGAGGGCAGGTTCGACGAAGCCCTAAAGGAGATCCTCCATGAAAACCCCCTGCCCGGAGTCTGCGGCAGGGTGTGCCCCCATCCCTGCCAGGACCACTGCAACAGGTCGAACCTCGAAGGGGCGGTGCAGATCCGGGAGGTGGAAAGGGCGGTGGCCGAATATGGCAGGGGGCTTCCTCAGAGGGGGGAAGGGAAGGTCGGTGGCCGCATCGCGGTGGTGGGTTCGGGACCGGCAGGGCTTTCAGCGGCCTATTTTTTGGGACGGCTGGGGCATAGAGTCACGGTCTTTGAACGCCAGAAGGAACTCGGCGGGGTCCTCCGATACGGCATACCCGAGTACAGGCTTCCCAAGGGAGTCCTGCAGAAGGAGATCGAGCGCCTCAAGGCCCTCGAGATCGACTTTGTGACCTCCACTCCCTTACACAGAGAGACCATCCTCTCCCTCAGGCAGGACTTCGATGCTGTGATCCTTGCCACAGGTGCATGGTCTCCCAGAAGGCTCGGGATAAGGGGCGAGGAACTCCAGGGGGTCTTTTACGGCCTTCCCTGGCTCTCTTCCCCGAGTACTGCCACCACGGATCCCCGAAGGATAGTGGTGATAGGGGGAGGGGATGTGGCAGTCGATGTGGCCAGGGTGTCGAGAAGGCTTTACCCGGAGGCCCGAATCGTTATGGTTGCCCCTGAAAGGGAGGGCGAATTTCCCGCCATCCCCGAAGGGCTCCTTGAGGCAGCAGAGGAGGGGATCGAGATAGAAGGGGGCTGGAGGCCCCTGGAGTTCCTGGGAGAAGGGGGAAGACTTAAGGGGATAAGGTTCAGGAGGTGTGAGGTCCACAGGGATCCTGATGCCGGGACTTACAGGATCACCGACCTCGAGGGGGAAAGGATCGAAGAGGCCCAGATGGTGATCGTGTCCATCGGGCAGGTCCCCGAATGGGAGGTCCTGCCACAGGGGCTGAAACAGGGTCATATCGAGACAACCCCCTGGGGAGAAACGGCCATAAAGGGGCTCTTTCTGGCGGGGGATCTGGTCAACAGGAAGGCCGCCGTGGTCGAGGCCATCTCCTCGGGAAAGAGGACAGCCCTCGGGGTCCACTTGAGGCTCCTAGGTGATGACCCCCAAAAGGTCCTTTCGGAGGTAAAGATCGGTGGTGGAAGGGCCGTGTCTTTCAAAGCCTTCCTCAAGGGTACCTCCAAGAGGCTCGATCGCATAGCGGAATTTTCCGAGGTCTCAAGGTACCTCTTCCCCGAATGCCCCCCAATTCGGCCGGGCAAATTGGACCCAGGGGAAAGGAAGTTCTCCTTTCGGGAGGTGAAGTTCGGTCTCGGCAAGGAGGAGGCCTCCCATGAGGCGGGGCGATGTTTTAACTGCGGAAAGTGCACGGGGTGCGATCTCTGTTTCTTTCTGTGTCCGGATCTGGCCATCCTCAAGGGGGATCCCTATTCGGTCAATCCGGATTATTGCAAAGGGTGCGGGATATGCGTTGAGGCATGTCCGAGGGACGTGGTGGAGATGAGATGAAGGAGCTCATGACAGGAAACGAAGCCATAGCCCATGGGGTGAGACTCAGCCGGGTGCAGCTTGTGGCCGCTTACCCCATCACCCCCCAGACGCCCATTTACGAAAAGCTTTCCCAATGGGAATCCGAGGGGAAACTGGGCGGGGTGATGGTCCGAGTGGAATCCGAACACACCGCTATGGCCACCTGCATTGCCGCCTCCCTCACGGGGGTGAGGGTCTTTACAGCCTCCTCTTCTCAGGGGATAGCCCTGATGCACGAGATGCTTCACTTCGCCTCAGGAAACCGCGTCCCCATCGTCATGGGATGTGTCAACAGGGCGCTGGCCGTCCCCTGGGCCTTCGGCAGTGACCAGACCGATACCCTCGCACAGAGGGACACGGGCTGGATTCAGTTTTACTGCGAGGACAACCAGGAAGCCTTGGACACGGTGATTCAGGCCTTCAGGGTCTCGGAAACTGTCTGTTTCCCCTCCATGGTGATCATCGATGGGTTTTACACCTCCCACTTCATGGAGCCCGTAGAAATACCTCCTCAAGAGGCGGTGGACGAGTTTCTCCCTCCCCTTCCGATGCCCAACCGCTTTGATTTCAGTGTCCCTGCCTTTCTCTCCAATGTGGTGGGACCCCTGGACTATTTCCGCTTCAGGCAGAGGTCCTTCTCGGACATGGCACACTCGATGGAGGTGATAAAGAGGGTGGATGAGGAGTTCGGGAGGACCTTCGGCCGAAGCTACGGAGTCCTGGAAGGTGTCCACCTCGAGGATGCCGAGGCTGTGCTCATTACCTCGGGTGCCATCACCGGGACGGCACGGGTGGCAGTTGAAGAGCTGAGGGGGGAAGGGTTCAGGATGGGGTTGTTGAAGATCAGGCTCTTCAGGCCCTTCCCGGCAAAGGAGGTATGCAGGCTCCTGGAGGGGAAAAGGAAGGTGGGGGTCATAGACCGCAATATCTCTATAGGCCAGGGGGGGATATTCTGCCAAGAACTTAAGGCCGCCCTTTATCCCATGGCCACAAGGCCCCTTGTGCAGAACTACATCGCTGGACTTGGGGGCCTAGATGTTCCCGTCGAGCTGATAAAGGAGGTGGCTAGGGATCTTATGGGGCGTGACAGGGAGGAAGGACCCATATGGATGGCCGAACCCTGAAACAGAGGGAATACGAAGGGCTTCGTCCCGGGCATTACGCCTGTCCGGGTTGCGGAATGGCCATAGCCATGAGGCTGGTGCTTAAGGCCCTTGGTTCCCCAGCGGTGGTCGTATCCATTCCGGGGTGCAACGCCATAATCGGCAACACCTACCCTTACAGCGCCTTCAATGTCCCCGCCTTCCATTCCGCCTTCGAGATAGCAGCCCCAACCGCTGCGGGGATAGCCAGAGGGCTTGAGATCAGGGGCCAGGGGGATATCCCCGTTGTGGCCTTTGCCGGAGACGGGGGGACCTTCGATATAGGCCTTCAATCCCTCTCCGGGGCGGCTGACCGCAACGAAAACATCCTTTATGTTTGCCTCGATAACGAGGCCTACATGAACACCGGAATCCAATCCAGTTCCGCCACCCCACCCTTTGCCTGGACCATGACCACCCCTTCGGGAAGGACGGGCAGGAAGAAGAGGATCATGGAGATAATCCTGGCCCACCGGATCCCCTACGCGGCCACAGCATCCATCGCCTTCCCCGAAGACCTCATGCGGAAGGTCATAAGGGCACGAAACATAAAGGGGATGCGATTCATCTACATCCTCACACCCTGTCCCACCGGATGGAGGACGCCGGAGGATGCAACCCTTAGACTCTCCCTCCTGGCGGTCCACTGCAAGGTGCTGCCCATCTTGGAGATCGTCGAAGGAAGGATCCGTTTGAACATGATGCCCAAAAATATCCCCGTTTCCGAATACCTCAAGGCCCAGGGCAGATACCGGCACCTGAAAGAGGAAGAAATGGAGGCCATACAGCGAGAGGTGGACGAAGACTGGAACAGACTCCTGAAACTGACCGAGGAGAGCCCCAAGGGTCAGAGCCTTTCCTGAAAAACCATGAGGGCATTTTGGCGAGGCTTCGATAAAGTCATCGATTGGATGTTATTCTCATCTGGAGCAATTATAGCATTCATTACCATAGCAGTTTGTTACTCAGTAATTATGAGGTACTTCTTCAAACAGCCTCCTATATGGGTTGTACAAACTTGTGAATATGCTTTGCTTTGGCTTGTTTTTCTTGGAACGACGTGGCTTTTGAGAGAGAAAGGACATGTTGCTGTAGATATTATTTATTCTAGATTCGATGAAAGGAAGAGAGCCTGGATGAATTGTTTTACCTTTATGGGGGCCATGTTAGTTTGTTTAATTGCTAGTATCATTGGCTTTTTTTACACTTTGGAATGCATTCAGAATGATGTTATGGATGTTAGAGCTGTTAGGGTGCCCAAATATATCGTGTTTTTCATTATTCCTGTAGGAATGTCCTTTCTTAGTGTGCAATTTTTCAGGATGTGGTGGAATGAATTTGGAAAATTGAGGAGGAAAGTGTAATTTGGATTGGTGGCTGGTGTTGGTTTTTCTTTTTGGAGGGATGATCGGGTTGCTCCTCACGGGGTTACCCGTTGCTTTTTCCTTCCTGATAGTGAACTTTGTGGCTGCCTATTTCTTCCTGGGTGGATTGCCGGGGCTTATTGGGGCCACAACGGGGATATTCAGTTCCATTACTACTTTCACGTTGCTTCCCGTTCCCTTTTTCATCCTGATGGGGGAGATAATCTTCCATTCCGGGCTTGGGCTTCAGGCGATAGATGTGGTTGACAGGTGGCTTGGGCGCATCCCAGGTCGGCTGAGCATCATGGCCGTGATCACGGGAGTGGTGTTTGCCGCCCTGAGCGGTTCAACCATCGCCAATACAGCCCTTTTGGGAACGCTCCTTCTGCCCGAGATGCGAAAAAGGGGATACAGCAAGAGCTTGAGCTTGGGGCCGATCATGGGGGTCGGTGGTGTGGCGATGCTCATCCCCCCAAGCGCCCTGGCCGTGGTCCTGGCCAGTTTGGGGAAGATGGACGTGGGAAGGCTCCTCATTGCGGGCATCCTGCCGGGGGTCCTGATGGGTTCCATCTACCTCAGTTATATCCTCCTGGCCTGCCTCATCAAGCCATCCCTCGCCCCAGCCTATGAGGTCCCAAGGATATCCTGGGGGGAACGCATAAGGGTTACGGTCAAATACTTCCTGCCCCTTGGATTCATAGTCTTTATGGTCATCGGGGTCATATTCTTGGGCATCGCAACCCCCACCGAGGCAGCGGCTACAGGTAGCCTCGGTGCCTTCATACTGGCCTGGATCTACCGGAAGCTGTCAAAGGAAGTACTCAAAAAGTCCCTTCTGGAGACGGTGAAACTATCGGTGATGATCTTCATGATCATCATAGCTTCGGATACCTATAGCCAAATACTGGCTTTCACCGGCGCTGCTCCCGGTCTTGTTAACTTCGTGATCAGCCAGAATGTGTCACCTCTCCTGATAATAATCGCCATAATGATCGTCTTAATATTTCTTGGATGTTTTATGGAGTCAATCTCGATTATGATGATTACAATTCCCATCTTCATTCCCATTATAACTTCGTTGGGATTTGATCCCATATGGTTTGGAGTGCTGATGCTCGTAAATCTTGAGCTGGGATTCATTACTCCTCCTTTCGGAATGCTTTTATTTGTTGCAAAGGGAATAAGTCCTCCAGATGTAAATATGTCAGATATATGGAAAGCTGCTTTGCCTTTTGTGTTCGCCGATTTGGTGGGGATATCCATATTGATAGCTTTTCCGCAAATTGCCCTTATTTTGCCCAATATGATGGGAATAAAATAATTTCAAGGAGGGTGTTATGAAGTGGATCAGGGTTTTGGTGGTCATGTTGGTTGTCGGGTTGTTTTGGGGATCTTCTGTTTTTGCGAAAAAGTATGTGTTGAAAGCCGTGACGGCGTGGCCGAAACCGGTTACCGATAATCAGGCGTTTTTCATATTTGCTGATATCGTGAAGAAGAAGGTGGCTGAGAAGTATCCGGGTCAACTGGAGATAAGGTATCTTGGAGGGCCCGAGGTCATAAAGCATACTGAACAGGTGCATGGTCTTCAGACTGGTTTGGTCGATATGTGCTTTACCACGAATGCCTATTATGTCTCCCTGCTTCCCGAGGTTGATGCGCTGAAGCTGTCCGACTTCATGCCCTGGGAGGAGAGGGAAAGGGGTGCCTGGGAGTTTCTCAATTGGCTCCATGAGAGCAGGATCGGGGTCCATTATCTGGCCAGGCTCGGCCTGGGGATAAAGTTCAACCTTTATCTGCTCAAGCCCATAAAGAAAGCAGACCTCACCGGCCTCAATGTCCGTGTTTCCCCCATGTACCTTCAGATTATCAAGGCACTGGGTGGAAATCCCGTGGTGATCCCTCCAACAGAGGTTTATACGGCCCTTCAGAGGGGGGTGGTTGACGGTTATTGCTGGCCTTCCATAGGCATAATGGACTGGGGGTGGCACAGGCTGACCAAGTATGTGGTTGAGCCCGGTTTCTATCAGGTTCCCAATCCCCTCCTTGTGGGTCTCAAGGCCTGGAAGAGGTTGCCCGAGCACCTGAGGGCCCTGCTAACTGAGGCCGCCGTTGAGGCCGAGCGGGAGGCCGTAAAGTATTTTCAGGAACTTGCGAAGGAGGAGCGCCCCAAACTCATCGGGGCTGGTATCAAGGTCATCGAGTTGCCCCCAGCCGAAAGGGACAGGTTCCTCAGGGTTGGCTATGAGGCTGCCTGGAAGGAGATCATGCAGAGGTGTTCCGAGACCGGGCCTCGGCTGAGGAAACTCCTGAGCAAGTGACCCGATCTTACTTGACATGGGTCCTCGGGGAAATTAAAATCCACCAAGAAGTGGGGCTGTAGCTCAGATGGGAGAGCGCGTGAATGGCATTCACGAGGTCACGGGTTCGAATCCCGTCAGCTCCACCAGGTGTCAGGTTATGGGCGGGCATAGCTCAGGTGGCAGAGCACAAGCTTCCCAAGCTTGGGGTCGCGGGTTCGAGTCCCGTTGCCCGCTCCAAGGGCTTTGGCAGGCACGTAGCTCAGGGGGAGAGCGCTACCTTGACGCGGTAGAGGTCGGCGGTTCAAAGCCGCCCGTGCCTACCATAGGACTTGACTCCTGAGGATTCCCTAAAGTAAAAAGGGGAGGCATTGCCGGCAAAGGGGTGCCTCCCCTTTAATTATCGGTGGGAAGGGAATGGGTAAAGAGGAACTTGAGGTACTTCGGCACAGCACCGCCCATGTGATGGCCCAGGCTGTGAAGGAGCTCTATCCCCGGGTGAAGCTCGCCATAGGGCCTCCCACCGAGGACGGTTTCTATTATGACTTCGATTTCGATGGGTATTTCAGCGAGGAGGATCTCCCCAGGATTGAGGAGAAGATGAGGGAGATCGTCGCCCGGGATATCCCCTTTGTGAGGCAGGAGGTCAGTAAAGAGGAGGCGAGGAAGATCTTCCAGGAGAGGGGTGAGATTTATAAACTGGAGATCCTGGACGATATCCCTGATGAAAAGGTGACGCTTTACTGGCAAGGGGACTTCGTGGACCTCTGTAGGGGGCCCCATCTTGAGTCTACGGGCAAGGTAAAGGCCTTCAAACTCCTGAGCGTGTCCGGAGCCTACTGGCGCGGTGATGAGCGCAACAAGATGCTGCAGCGGATATACGGAACTGCCTTCTTCACCGAGGAGGAGCTCAAACGATACCTTGAGAGACTCCAGGAGGCCAAAAGGAGGGACCATCGCCGCCTGGGGAAGGAGCTTGAGCTGTTTTCAACCCACGAGGAGGTGGGGGCTGGCCTCATCATCTGGCACCATAAAGGGGTGATCCTCAGGTGGATCCTTGAGGAGTTTGAGAGGCGCGAGCACCTGAAACGGGGATATCAGTTCGTGATAGGACCCCAGATCCTCAAGGCCGAGCTATGGAAGCAATCGGGACATTACGACTTTTACCGCGAGCACATGTACTTCACCGAGGTGGAGGGGCAGCAGTATGCCTTAAAGCCCATGAACTGCCTCGCTCACATCCTGGTCTACAAATCCCGCCACAGGAGCTACCGGGAGTTGCCCCTCAGGCTTTTCGAGCTGGGGAGGGTTCACAGGCATGAACGCTCGGGGGTCCTGCACGGGTTGCTAAGGGTGAGGGAATTCACCCAGGATGATGCCCATATCTTCTGCCGCCCAGATCAGCTCGAGGAGGAGATCAGGGGCGTTTTGCACTTCGTTCAAGAAGCGATGGAACTTTTCGGGTTCTCCTATGAGGCGGAACTGAGCACCAAGCCCGAGAAGGCGATAGGCAGTGAGGAGTCCTGGCAGAAGGCCATCGATGCCCTGAGGAGGGTCCTTGAGGACGAGGGCATTCCTTACAGGGTAAACGAAGGGGAGGGGGCCTTCTACGGTCCCAAGATCGATATAAAGCTTGAGGATGCCCTTGGGAGGAAGTGGCAGTGTGCCACTATCCAGTGCGATTTCTCCCTGCCGGAGCGGTTCGACCTCACCTACATAGCCCCTGATGGCTCCAGACAAAGGCCCGTTATGGTACACCGGGTGATCCTGGGGGCCCTGGAGAGGTTCATAGGGATCCTGATAGAGCATTACGGCGGGGCCTTCCCCCTTTGGCTGGCCCCCGAACAGGTGAGGGTGATGAGCATAACCGACAGGCACATCCCCTATGGGGAGGAGGTCCTGGGGAGGATTGAGGCCCGCGGAATAAGGGTTAAGGGGGACTTCCGCAACGAGAAACTTGGATATAAGATACGACAAGCTCAGTTGGAGAAGGTTCCCTATATGGTGATTGTGGGCGATAGGGAGATGAGGGAGGGAACGGTGGCTGTAAGGAGCAGGGAAAAGGGGGATCTGGGGAGCATGCCCCTCGATTCCTTCATAGAGGAAATATGGCCACAATGTCAGATACCATCCTTAGAGGGGGGTGATAGGACATAGAGAAACGATACAGGGTCAACTGGCAAATAAGGGCCAAGGATGTCAGGGTCATAGATCCGGATGGTAAGCAAATAGGGATAATGCCGTTGAGGGAAGCCTTAAGGAAGGCCGAGGAATACGGGTTGGATCTTGTGGAGGTTGCGCCCAATGCCGATCCTCCGGTATGTCGAATCATGGATTACGGAAAGTTCAAGTACATTCAGAGCAAAAAGGCCCAGGAGGCGAAGAGAAAGCAGCATGCCGCTACCCAGATAAAGGAGATCAAGCTCAGGCCTTCCACCGATGAGCACGACCTCCAGATAAAACTCAGGAAGATAAAGGAGTTTCTGGGAGATGGTCACAAGACCAAGGTGAGGATAATATTTCGCGGCAGGGAGCTGGCCCATAAGGAGGTAGGTGAGGGGTTGATGCAGCGGATCCTGCAGGAGGTAAGTGGGATAGGGAAACCCGATTATCAGCCGAAATTTGAGGGCAGGCAGATTGTGGTGATGTTGAGTCCCCTGTCCTCCAAAGGTTGAGGAGGCGAAGGCCATGCCCAAGATCAAGACCAATCGTTCGGCTGCCAAGAGGTTCAAGGTGACTGCTACGGGGAAGATCAAGAGGTACAAAGCGTGTGCCAGTCACCTGATGAGGAAGAAGAACGCCAAGAGGAAGAGGCGCCTGAGCAGGCCTGCCCTTGTAGACAGTGCCAATCTTAAGGCCGTAAAGAGGCTCATTCCCAATGCGTTCTGAAGGAGGATCCCATGAGGGTTAAGGGAGGTCCACGGAGGGCTAAGCGGAGGAAGAAGATACTGAAGCTCGCCAAGGGTTACTGGGGCAAAAGGGGTCGTGCCTTCCGCATTGCGAGGCTGACCGTTCAGAAGGCCCTGCAGTATGCCTACCGTGACAGAAAGGTCAGAAAAAGGGAGTTCAGACGCCTTTGGATCACTAGGATAAATGCCGCTGCGAGGGCCCATGGGATGAGTTACAGCCGCTTCATGGAAGGGCTGAGGAAGGCCAACGTGGCCATCAACCGCAAGGTCCTTGCCGATATGGCCGTAAGGGATCAGGAAGGTTTCGCCAGGCTCGTGGAGATAGCCAAGGCCCATGTCTCCTCTTGAATTCGAGAGACAGCTGAGGGAGATAGAGCAGGAAGCCCTGAGGA
>QMLA01000011.1 GCA_003646585.1 Deltaproteobacteria bacterium
CCCGTAGCCTATCTCCACCCCCCTGATCCTTCGCCTCATCCCCTGGATTATGCGCTCCAGGATGGCGTAAAAGGGGGAACCGCCGATTGTGCGATAGCGCTCTGTAACCTCCTGAACGAGGGATTGGGGAGGAGGTTCCCCCCTCAGGGTGGTGAGGAATTCCCCTACTTCGTCTTCGTCTCGTGGCCCACCGAAGGCCACAACCAGGACCCCTCTCCTCATCGACGGCCCTCCGTCAGGGCATGCACCAGATCCACCAGGAAGGCCACGTTTTCCTCCGGTGTATCCGGCAGGATCCCGTGACCGAGATTGAATATGTGCCCGGGGTGGCCGGATGTGGCGCGGAGGATTTCCCTGACCTCCTCCTCTATGACGTCCCTTGGGGCCAGAAGCACGGACGGATCCAGGTTTCCCTGGATGGCCCGTCGATAGCCGATCCTCCGCCACGCCTCACCTATATCCACCCTCCAGTCCAGACCCATGACCTCCCCTCCGGCCTCCGCTATCAGTTCGACGAATCCCCCCGTGCCGGTGGAGAAGTAAATCACGGGGATTTCCATTCCCCTGATGGCCTCCTTTACGAAGGGCAGGACCCTGCGGCGATATTCAAGGGGACTCAGGGATCCCGCCCAGCTGTCGAAGACCTGCACGATGTGGCAGCCCGCCTTTGCCTGATCCAGAAGGAACCTCCTGATGACCCCGGAGAGCTTCCCCATCAGGCGATCGAAGACCTCGGGGGCCCTCCTCATCATGGCCTTGGTCTCCGGGAAGTCCTTCGACCCCCTGCCCTCAATGGCATAGCAGGCCATGGTGAAGGGCCCTCCCGCAAATCCTATGAGGGCGACGTCAGCCGGAACCTCCCTCCTCAGGACCCTTATGGCCTCGATTACGGGCTGTAAGGCCTCAAGGGCCCTCTCTTCGGAGAGGTTCTCAACATCCCCCTCATCCCTCACCGGGGTGAGGACACGGGGTCCTCCGTCCGGATAGGCGATCTTGAGGCCCATGCCCTCAAGGGGCAGCAGCAGGTCGGAAAACACGATGGCCCCATCGAGTTCGAACTTCTTCAACGGCAGAAGGGTAACCTCCACCACGAGTTCGGGGTCCTTGCAGAGGGTGAGGAAGGGATACCTCTCCCTCAACCGCCGGTATTCCCTGAGGTAACGCCCGGCCTGGCGCATGAGCCATATGGGAGTGAAGGGAGCGGGCTGTTTCCTTGCGGCCAAAAGGAGAGGAGGGGTCTTCATCTCCGATCTCCCAGAAGCCTGCGGGAGATGAGGAGGGCCTCGCGGTAGACGTCCTTAAGGGGCACCCCCTTCTGTCTGGCCAGAGAGGCACAGCTCTCGTACTCGGGAGCGATGTTCACGATCCGCCGGTCCTTGAACCCCACCTTCACCTTGACCGGCCCATAGGGGGTTGACACCTCCACTATTTCCCGATCCAGGGTCCACCTCTGGACCTGCCATCCCCTGACGCCGAGGGTGGTGGATTCCGTGAAGAAGGCCGAAAGGACATCCTCCTTCCTTGAATCTTCCGTCAGACAGCGAACCGTCACCCCTACCCTTCCCTTCTTCATCCTGTTTGACAGGATCACGACATCCAGGGCCCCCGCCTCCCTGATCCTCCCCTCAAGATAGGGGAGGATCTCGGGGTTCAGGTCGTCGAGATCGGCCTCAAGGACCCACAACCTCTGGCCATCCTCGGCGCAGAAACCCAATATGACCCTCAGGAGGTTCGGCAGCTCTGGTGGATCCATACTGCCAGCACCGTAACCGATGGCCTCCACCTTCATCTGAGGGAAATCGCCGAAGTGATCCGAAAGGGCCTTAAGGAGGGCTGCTCCGGTAGGGGTCAGGTTCTCGATCCTCAAAGGGGACGGAGAAATGGGCACACCCTTCAAGATCTCCAGGGTAGCCGGACAGGGAATGGGAAGGGGGCCGTGCTCGGTCATCACCTTTCCCCTTGCCAGGGGAAGGGGGGAACAGAGGATCCTCTGTGGATTGAGGTAATCGATGGCCGAGGCCACCCCGATGAGGTCGAGGAGGGTGTCCGGATCCCCCAGTTCATGGAATCCATGTCCCTTTTCGTGGACCCTCCGTTCGGCTTCCTCCAGAAAGCTCAGGGCCGAAAGGGCCACCTCCCTTGAACGCGGGCTGAGCCCAGATTCCTCTATCCTCCTCCTCATCTCCTCGGGGGCAAGGCGCGGGGTATCAAACCGCGCTTCAATGCCCTTCCCCCTTATCCCACCCCTGACGACTTCCTTCACCTCCAGTTGAACCTTAAGGCCCACGGCCTCCCATGCCCGCTGCACGATCTGCAGGGGCACCCCTATGTCGAGGAGGGCCCCCAATATCATGTCCCCGCTTGCACCGGCAAAACAGTCGAAATACAGCACCCGCATCGGCGTAAGGCTATCACGGAGGCTTTTGCGGTTGCAAGGATTTCACCTTGGGCTATTTTGCTAAAGGGGAAGGAGGTGATGAGATGGCTATAAAGGTCATCATCGAGAGGAAGATAAAAGGGGGTAAGGAAGAGGAGCTGGGACAGCTTCTGAGACAGCTGAGGGCCAAAGCACTGCTTGCCCCTGGCTATATCTCGGGACAGACCCTGCGCTCCATAGAGGACCCGAGGCTCTATCTGGTCATAAGCACCTGGAAAAGCCTCGATGACTGGCGAAGATGGGAAGAGGACCCGGAGAGGAACGAGCTGCAAAAGAAGGTGAACGAACTGCTGGAAGAACCCGCAAAGTTCAGGGTCTTTTATTTCGTATAATATCGAGGATCTCCAGAAGGTCATCTATGTGGTAATCGGCCCGGAGGGCTGGATTTTTGTAAGCCACGAAGGGAATCCCTGCGAGGCGTGAGGCCCTTTCGTCCCTCTCGGTATCGCCGATGAAAAGGGCTTGATGGGGCATGAGGGAGAAATGTTCCAGGATCCTCAAGAGCGAATCCGGATGGGGTTTTGGCCTGCTCACATCGCGGGCCGAGATCACCAGATCAAAGTGGTCCCGCAGGCCGAAGTGATCCAGGAGAGGTCCTATGGTTGTGGTCCTGTTGGTGGATATGGCCTTTTTGACATCGGGGGGGATGGCCTCCAGCAATTCCCTCAGATGGGGCTCGGGTTTCATCAGCCCGATAAAGGGTCGGTAATCCACCTCCTTTGCCTTGCTTAAGCCCTCCTGCAGATCCACTCCTCTTCTCTTGAACAGGAACCTCAGGGCCTCCTGGGCGGTGCTGGCATGGACGAATTCCAGCTCCTGGGGATCCATCTCCCTCTGGCCCATGCGTCGCAGGATCTCATTGTAGTAGGCGCGGTTCGCCTCCTTTGAATCGAACATGACCCCGTCACAGTCAAAGATCACCACCCTGACCACTCCCTTGAGTTTATGCGAGCCTCCAGCTTTTTAAAACCCCCAAAAGTGCGATAAAATCGGCGCTGGTGTTGGAGGGCATAATACTTTGGCTCGTAAACTGGATAGAGAGACTGGGATACCTGGGGATCGTCGCGCTCATGTTCATCGAATCCTCCTTCGTTCCCTTCCCGAGCGAGGTGGTCATACCGCCTGCGGGATATCTGGCCGCCAAGGGCAGGATGTATCTGCCAGCGGTGATCCTCTGCGGGACCCTTGGAAGTCTGCTGGGAGCGATGTTCAACTACGCCATAGGGGTAAAACTCGGCAGGCCCTTCCTCGAACGTTATGGGAGGAAATTGCTGATAAGCCCCCGGACCCTGCAGAAGGCCGACAGCTTCTTTGAGCGCCACGGCCACATAAGCACCTTCATAGGGCGGCTCCTTCCGGGGATAAGGCAGTACATTTCGCTGCCGGCGGGACTGTCCCGCATGCCCCTTTTGCCCTTTTGCCTTTACACCTGTCTGGGGGCGGGAATGTGGGTGACCGTCCTCGCCCTTGTGGGTTACTGGTTCGGTGGAAACGAGGAATTGCTCAGGAGGCACCTGAAGGAGGTCTCAATAGGTGTGGCCCTTTTCGCCCTCACCGTGGGGATCCTTTACCTCCTGAAGCTCAGGAGGGGAGGTTGAGGTCATCGTTGCTCAAGGTGATCGCGATCCTGGCCGTAGGCGGCGCGGTGATGTTCTTCAATTTGGGGGGGTGGGACCTCTGGAACCCCGATGAGCCCCGATATGCAGAGGTGGCCCGTGAGATGCTCATAAGGGGAGAATACCTCGTCCCCCACCTCAATGGAGAGGTGTATTTCGATAAGCCGCCCTTGTTCTTCGCCGTAATAGCCCTGCTTTCCAAACTCACAGGGGAGATGACGGCCCTTTCGGCAAGGCTCCCTTCGGCCATCTTCGGGGTACTCACGCTCCTTCTGGTCTTCGCCCTGGGTGGACGCCTCAAAGGGCCCTCCACGGGACTGCTATCGGCGCTCATCCTCTGCACCTCGTTTCAGTTCTTCTGGCTTTCACGGAGGGCCAATATAGACGCCACCCTGACCTTCTTCACCACCCTCTCCATCTTCGCGTTCTTCGTGGGGGGGCATAGCGAAAGGAACCGATGGGCCCCTTACCTGCTGGGATACCTCTCTATGGCCCTGGGCTTTCTGGTAAAGCTTCAGCCCGCAGTGATCGTTCCCTTTCTGGCCATAGTACCGTACTTTCTGTGGAAAAGGGGAAAGGAGTTCGTCCTTGATTGGGCTCACCTCCCGGGGTTTATGGCCTTTTCGGGAATCCTGCTGGGATGGGCCCTTCTGACCCTCGAATCACAGGGACTGCCTTATCTACGGGGTCTCCTGTGGGAAAGGACAGCGGCCACCTTCTTTCATTCCCCAGGCCATGACAGGCCAGTTTACTATTACCTTTACAACTTCCCCGTACAGTTCATGCCATGGGGGATCTTCCTCCCTTCGGCCGTCCTTTTCTGCATCAGGAGGGACCGCGAGACCCTCTTTCCCTTCCTCTGGTTTTCGCTGGTCTTTGCGTTCTTTTCCCTGTCAGAGGCAAAGCGGGGGCTTTATCTTTTGCCCCTTTATCCTGCAGCGGCCTTAATGACGGGGTGGCTTTGGTCGGAGACAGCAATCGACGAGAGGTTGCTGAGGATCCCACTTCACTTTTCGGCCGTATCCTTCCTCATCCTGGGGATCGCCGCTCCCTTTGGGGGGCTCTATGCCGGGAAACTGTGGGAAGGGGCACCCGAAGCAGGCATGCTGGCCGGATTCCCCCTGATCCTTTCCGGGCTGCTCCTTTTCCTTTCCATGAGGAAGGGGAACAAGGCCCTTGGATTCTGGACGATTGTCCTTGTGACCTCCTGGCTTTACATCCTGTGCTGCTGGAAGGTCCTTCCTGCCTTAAATCCCTACAAATCCTACCGGTTCCTCTGCCAGAAGGTGCTCCAGGTCCTGCAGGAGGGAGACCACCTTGTGGTGTATCGGCGTCAGGGTTCCGAGATAAATTTCTATACCGGCATTGTGCCCATCCTGAGGGTATACGACCCCGAAAGGCTCAAGGTCCTCCTTTCCACCAGGAGGGTCGTTTGCGTGCTGCGCCAGAGGGATCTTGAAAGACTTCAACAAGAAGGGGTAAAGGTAAGGGTAGTTGCTGTGCAAAAGGTGGGAGGGAAGAGTCTGGCAGTAATAACCAATAAGGAGGTCGGTCGTGCAGATACCCCTTCTGGACCTGAAGAGGACCAGCAAGAGGATAAGAGGAGAGGTCCTCCGGGAATGGGAGAAGATCCTTGAGGAAATGAGGCTCCTGGGGGGGCGAAACCTCAAGGCCTTTGAGGAGGAGATCGCCTCCTACATAGGCACCCGCTATGCCTTTGGGGTGGCATCGGGCAGCGACGCCCTGCTTCTGGGGCTTGTGGCAGCCGGAATAGGCCAGGGGGACGAGGTGATTCTTCATGCGAACGCCTTCATGGCAGCCGTTGAAGCTGTAAAGTGGGTCGGCGCAAGACCGATCCTGGTGGATGCCAGCGAGGATGACTTCGGCCCCGATCCCGAACAGGTCCACAGGGCCATAAGTCCCAAGACCAAGGCCGTTATAGTGGTCCACATGTATGGACATCCCGCGGATCTGGATCCCCTACTGGAACTGCGGCAGCGCCATGGCTTTAAACTCATCGAGGATTGCTCCCACGCCCACGGTGCCGAATACAAGGGAAGGAAGGTGGGAAGCTTTGGGGATGTGGGCTGCTTCAGCTGCGGGGTGGTGAAAAACCTGGGGGCCTTCGGGGATGCGGGATTCTGCACGACCGATGACCCCGAGGTTGCCCGTAAGCTGGACCTGCTGAGGGTCCACGGCCAGGTGAAGAAAAATCAGCACCTCTTTTACGGATTCAACAGCCGCCTGGACGAAATCCAGGCGGCCGTCCTCAGGATCAGGCTGAGACTGCTGGATTCGGACAACCGGAGGCGCCAGGAGATCGCCGCCCTCTACACAGAGGCCTTCAGGAAGCTGGACGGCCTTATACCACCCCCCGAGTTTCCCGACCGCAAAAGCGTTTACCACCGCTATGTGGTCCGGACCAAAAAGAGGGAGGAATTGAGGGCCTTCCTGAAGGAAAGGGGTGTTGAGACCGGCATCCAGTATCCCCTGCCCCTGCACATGCAGGATGCATGGCTCGGTGAAGGATACGGGAAATACCACCTTCCTGTAGCCGAAAGGATATGTTCGGAGGTCCTCTCCCTTCCCCTTTACCCGGAGCTTACAGACGAGGAAGTCCAATACGTTATCGAGAAGGTCACCGAGTTTTTCAGAGGATGACGCCTGAAATCTCCATAGCCATACCCCTTCACAACGAAGAGGGCAATCTCCCCGGACTCTATCGGGAGCTCAAGGAGGTCCTGGACGGAATCGGCCTCCCTTACGAGATAGTCTTCGTGAATGACGGAAGCACCGACAGAACCGGCCAGATCCTCAGGGAGATACAGGATTGTGACCCTCACGTGGTGATGGTAGATCTCGATGGCAACTTCGGGGAGGCAGCAGCCCTTTCGGCCGGTTACCGCTTCTCAAGGGGCAGGTGGATCGTGACCATGGACGGCGATGGTCAGAACGATCCGCGGGATATCCCTAAGATCCTTGAGAAGCTCAAAGAGGGGTACAAGGCCGTCAGCGGATGGCGCAGGGAACGGGAGGAGCCCTTCCTTTCGCGCGTTCTGCCATCCAAGGTCGCCAACTGGCTGATCTCGAAGGTCACCGGGTGCCGGATCCACGATACCGGCTGCGGCCTCAAGGGATACAGGGCCGAACTGGTAAGGGGATTCCAGATCCCCCACGGTTTCCACAGGTTCCTGCCGGCGCTTTTCGGCGTCAGAGGCTCAGAGGTGGCCGAAGTGCCCGTGAAGGACCGCAGACGACAGGCTGGAAGAAGCCATTACGGCCTCTCCAGGACCTTCGAGGTCCTCAGGGAACTGCTGACCATAAGGTTCGTCCTCTCAAATCCCACCCTCTGGGAAAGAAGACTTCACAGGATAAGAAGGGGACTGGCCCTTTCGACCATAACGCTGGGAATCCTCAGCACCTTAAACCCCCTCGCAATCCCCCTGCTCATCCTTTCGGCCCTACTGCTCGCCATATCCCACGTGGTCCTCAAAAACTTAAAGCGATTTCTCAGGGTTCAAAGGCAGGGGGCTTACAGGGTAAGGGAAATAAGGGCTTCCTATTTGGAGATCGAGGAGGTCAAGCGGTGATGAGGTTTGGCGTTTTGGGCGGCGGATATTGGGGCAAGAACATAATAAGGAATCTCTTGAAGATGCCCGGTGTGGAGGTGGCCTTGATATGCGATCCCCACAGGGGGACGAGGGAGGAGATCGCCAGGGATTTCGGGCTCAAGGTCACAGGCGAGCCTGATGCGGTCCTTGAGGCTCCGGGTATCGATGCCGTGCTGATCGTGACCCCTCCTTCCCTCCATTACCTCCCTGCGAAGAAGGCCCTTCTGGCGGGAAAGCACGTCTTTGTGGAGAAGCCCATGGCCATGGATTATGCCCAGGGGGAGGAGCTCCTCACGCTGTCAGAGAGACAGGGCAAGGTGTTGTTTGTCGATGAGACCTTCCTCTACGATCCGGCCCTTCGCCTGGTGAAGGAACTCGTGCAAGGGGAGGCTATAGGTCCTGTGAGGCATGTCCTGTCCGAGAGGCTCGGGATGGGAAGGATAAGATGCGAATCCAATGTGTGGTGGAATTCGGCCCCCCATGACCTCTCCATCATCAGGTTCATCCTTCCGGGGAAGGTCACATCGATAACGGTCAAGGGGAACGCCTTCATTCAGGACGGCCTGGAGGATGTGGCGATGGGCCTCCTGGAACTGCAAGGGGGTGTGACGTGCTTCGTGCACCTGAGCTGGTGTCATCCCCACAGCACTGCAAGCCTTACCGTTGTGGGTGAAAAGGGGGCCATCTTTTATGAAGGGAGGTTCAAAAAGAGAAAGGTCATCCTTTACAGGTACCAGTTCGGTGAAAAGCCCAGGGACATCGTCTGGGGGATTCCCTCTCCCAACCTCATACCCGCCCAGGCGACTGAAGAAAGGACCTGGACCGATTTCGGTCCCACCGAGCCCCTTTACGCTTCCCTTGAGGCCTTCCTCAGGGCCATAAAGGAGGGTTTTGAAGCCCCTTCCCTGGGCAAATACTCCCTTGAGACCCTGAGGGTCCTTGACGCGGGTCATCGTTCTCTGAAAGAAGGGGGCATCAGGGTGCAGGTGTGAGGTCCCGGTTTGCGAAAACCCTCCTCAAGCTCTCCTTCGGGGCGATCATACTGGTGGTGATCATCCTCAAGGTGCCGAGGGAGAGCGTGCTCCTGTCGCTGAAGGAAGCGAGGCCCCCTTTTTTCCTTCTGGCCCTGGGGATATACCTTGGAGGACAGGTGCTTTCGGCTTATAAATGGCGCCTGCTGGCGGAACCTTTGGGTTTCCACAGGCCCTTCAAGGACTTTGTGGCCTTTTACTTCATAGGGATGTTCTTCAACCTCTTCATGCTCGGATCCATAGGGGGAGACGTCTATCGTGCGGCATTGCTCGCTGGTACAGAGAAGAGCCGCATGAGGTCCGCTTACAGCATCCTTGCCGAACGCTACACAGGGGGGGTGGCCCTCCTGAGCTTCTGCGCCCTTTCGGTAACCCTCTTCTTTCGGGATTCCCTCCCCTTGAGCCTGAGGACCTCGGTCTTGGGGGGACTGATCCTCGGATGGATCCTCCTCTTAACCCTCCCCGGCCTGGTAAGGGCCTTTCCCTGGCTCGGGAAATTGGCAAGGAAGGTGAAACTGGAGGACTTCACCATCTATTGGGAAAGGCCAAAGAGGGGCCTGTGGGTCCTGGGGCTTTCCTTCTGCTTTCACACCATCAATATCCTCACTGTCGCCCTTCTGGGCACGGCCCTGGGTATCAAGGTCCCCCTGGCGGCATATTTCTTCATAGTCCCCGTGGTCGACATAATAAGCACCCTTCCCCTGAGCATAAGCGGCCTTGGACTTAGGGAGGGAGGATATGTGTTCATGTTCAAACTTTTGGGGATAGAAGCGGCAAAGGGCTTTGCATGCGGCCTTCTGGTGCTGGCAGTCGTCCTGATTTCAGGCCTCATGGGCGCAATAGTTTACTTCCTGAGCGATTACCCCGTGGTTTTGCGGAGGAAAAGGGGATGAGGGGAAGGGATGACTTCTGGACATACTGCCTCATCTGCATCGCCCTCATCCTCCTCTTCCTGAACCTGGGAACCCGACCCCTCTTCGGAGCAGAGGGCAGATGGGCGGAAGGGGCAAGGGAGATGATCCTGCGAAACAGCTGGTTCGTCCCCACGATAAACTTCCATCCCCATATAACAAAACCCCTTCTACCCTTCTGGTTTATAAGGATATCCGAAAAGATAGGCGCATTTAACGAACTGTCTGTGAGGATACCGGGGGCAATACTGGCCTTTTTGAGCTTCCTCTCTATGGTCTCCATTTCAAGAAGGCTGTTTACAAAACCCTTCGACCTGGTTTCTCCTTTCATATTCCTGACTTCGTGGGGTTTTGCATCCTTTGCGAGGCTTTCACAGTCGGAAATTTTTCAACTGTTTGGGATCACAGTTGCCCTGGTCGCATACCTGATCTTCATGAAAGACACATCTTTTCCGGGATATTTGTTGTTCTGGCTGGGCTTGGTATGGGGAGGGTTATCAAAAGGCCATACAGCATTTGCAGCAGGGATATTCCCGGTACTTTTTGATACCATAATTAACAGGCGATTTTATCATCTAAATCTCAAAAATTTATTGGCCTTCACGATCGCTTCTGCAATATATTTTTTGCCATTTGTGGGAACAGCAATAGAACTCAAAAGCAACCTCCCCTTCCATCTTCTCATCAGAGAAAACCTGCAGCAAGCAATACGGCCATACGATAACATACGCCCTTTTTACATTTACTTTTACTACTGGCCAGCATGGCTTGCTCCATGGTGCATCTTTTTACCATTGAGTTTGTGGTGGGGAATAAAAAATTTCGGTGCCTTGAACGAGAGAACCAAATTTTTGCTGATTGCAAACATCGTGATTTTTTGCATCTTTACCCTTGCAAAAGCGAGAAGATCTTATTACATCCTCCCCATATTGCCTTACAGCACTCTCCTTATTGCCGCCTATTTGGAAAATAACTGGAATGAAATCCTCAAGAAGGTCTGCGAATTCCTGTCAATACTTCTTTTTATAGCCCTTTCCCTCAGTCCCTTTTTCATCTGGTTATGTTTGCCTTTATATTACCGATCTCCTGTTCCTCATGCAGTTATAATTGCAAGTTTAATCATTGCTGTTATTGGGGGAATTTTGTTCTTCATGAAAGATAAATTGGGATTATTCAAGATGGCCCTTTATGTAGCGTTAATGGAGGTACTTTTCCTTTGCTTTTTGCAGCCGTACTTTTCCACCCGTTCCCAGAAAGAGATTGCGTTTTTGGCCAAAGAATGTTTGAATCAGATGGAAGCCAATAAAACGCCGCGTTTATGTGCATATAAAGGGCTTGTTGCCAATGTGTATTTTTATCTGGATATCAGAGATGCTGTTCCCGTTTATGATTCCTTCGATTTGGCGTTGAGGGAGTGTGACTTGATTTTGGGCAGTAAGAAGTCCTTAATGAGGGTCATGCCTGAAGGCAGGTTGGTGTGCAGGGAGGGGTTGAGGGGGAGGAAAGCGTACTGTTTTGTGGCCAGGGATGATTGTAAAATTGTCAAGGAGGGTCAAAGATGGACTGGGCATTGATCCGGAGGGCTGCAGAGGACATATCGAAGGCTCGATGGACCGTGGCGCTGACAGGGGCGGGCATTTCGGTGGAGAGCGGGATCCCGGATTTCAGGAGTCCCGGGGGTTTGTGGTCGCGTTTTGATCCCATGGAGTATGCCCACATAGATTCCTTCAGGCGGGATCCGGAGAAGGTATGGGAGATGGTCAAGGA